>NZ_JAVSCF010000008.1:0-62975 GCF_031932565.1 Streptomyces sp. B1866 | reverse complement strand
CCGCGCCGCGCCCCAGGCCGCCGGAGCCCGCGCCGAGCGACCCGGCGCCGCGGCCCAGCTCGGCCGAGCCGCCGTCCGCGCCGTCGCCGCCCGCCGAGGAGGGCCGGGTGCCGGACGCGTCGCCGCAGGCGGGGCCGGAGTAGCCGGCCGGATCCGGGGGTGTGTCGCAGGACACGGCCGTACGCATTTGCTCTTCGCGGCGCAGAGTGCGTATGGTGGTAGATCGTTTGATCCCATTTGCCCGGCCGCCTTGGTGAACACACGCCGAGGTGGGCCGCGAGGCGCGTTCCTTTCCATGCCGTGGCTGACCGCATCGAGGCGGTCGTATGCGTAATCACACGGAGCTGGGCGCGTGCCGAGACTCCGGAAGGTTTCGCATTTCGTATGTCCGTAAGCACTGACCACGCTGTCATGCCCGTTTCCGACGAGCGCTCCGAGGAGACGTCCCCCGAGGCCGCCGCGCCCGCACCGGCCCCCGAGATCACCTTCGCCGACCTCGGCCTGTCCGAGCGCATCGTGCGCAAGCTGGCGGAAAACGGCGTGACCCGGCCCTTCCCGATCCAGGCCGCGACCATCCCGGACGCCCTGGCCGGAAAGGACATCCTCGGCCGCGGGCGCACCGGCTCCGGCAAGACCCTGTCCTTCGGCCTGCCGCTGCTGACCACCCTGGCCGGCGGCCACACCGAGAAGAAGCGCCCGCGCGGCCTCATCCTCACCCCGACCCGCGAGCTGGCCATGCAGGTGAGCGACGCGCTCCAGCCGTACGGCGACCTGCTGGGCCTGGGCCTGAAGGTCGTCTGCGGCGGCACGTCGATGGGCAACCAGATCTACGCGCTGGAGCGGGGCGTCGACATCCTCGTCGCCACGCCCGGCCGGCTGCGCGACATCATCGACCGGGGCGCGGCCTCCCTGGACCGGGTGCAGATCGCGGTGCTGGACGAGGCCGACCAGATGGCCGACATGGGCTTCCTGCCGGAGGTCACCGAGATCCTGGACCTGGTCCCGCAGGGCGGCCAGCGGCTGCTGTTCTCGGCCACTCTCGAAAACGAGATCGACACGCTCGTCAAGCGCTACCTGGTCGACCCGGTCACGCACGAGGTCGACCCGTCGGCTGGCGCGGTGACCACCATGACCCACCACGTGCTGGTGGTGAAGCCGAAGGACAAGGCCCCGGTCACCGCCGCGATCGCCGCGCGCAAGGGCCGGACCATCATCTTCGTACGCACCCAGCTGGGCGCCGACCGCGTCGCCGGCCAGCTCGTGGACGCGGGCGTACGGGCGGACGCGCTGCACGGCGGCATGACCCAGGGCGCCCGCACCCGGACGCTGGCCGACTTCAAGGACGGCCTGGTCAACGTGCTCGTCGCCACCGACGTCGCGGCCCGCGGCATCCACGTCGACGGCATCGACCTGGTGCTGAACGTGGACCCGGCCGGCGACCACAAGGACTACCTGCACCGCTCCGGCCGCACCGCGCGCGCGGGCCGCAGCGGCACCGTGGTCTCGCTGGCCCTGCCGCACCAGCGGCGGCAGATCTTCCGGCTCATGGAGGAGGCGGGCGTCGAGGCGTCCCGGCACGTGGTCGGCGGCGCCGGCATCTTCGACGAGGACGTGGCCCGCATCACCGGCGCCCGCTCGCTCACCGAGGTGCAGGCCGAGTCGGCGGCGAACGCCGCCCGCCAGGCCGAGCGCGAGGTCCACGACCTGACCCGCCAGCTGGAGCGCGCCGAGCGCCGCGCCACCGAGCTGCGCGAGGAGGCCGACCGGCTGGCGGCCCGCGTGGCCCGCGAGCGCGGCGTGCCGCCGGTGGCCGCGGACGCGGCGGAGGCCGCGGAGAGCGCCGTGGCCGTGCCGGTACCGGAGCCGCGCCTGGCGGCGGAGGCCCCGGCGGCCGGTGCCGCCGAGCCGGCGGAGCCCACGACCGCCGGTGAGGCGCCGGCCGAGCGCCCGGAGCGGTCCGAGNGAGCCGCGCCTGGCGGCGGAGGCCCCGGCGGCCGGTGCCGCCGAGCCGGCGGAGCCCACGACCGCCGGTGAGGCGCCGGCCGAGCGCCCGGAGCGGTCCGAGCGCTACGACCGGCCGGAGCGGTCCGACCGTTCGGAGCGGTACGACCGCGCCGACCGCCGCGAGCGCCGCGACGACCGCCCGTACGGCCGGGACCGCCGCGACGACCGGGGCGGCTACGGCTACGGCCGCCGCGACGACCGCGGGGGCCGCCCGTACGAGCGGCGCGACGACCGCGGCGGCTACGGCCGCCGGGACGACCGGCGCGATGACCGGCGGGACGACCGCTCCGGCGGCCGCCCGTTCGAGCGCCGCGAGGAGCGGGACCGGTACGAGCGCCCGGAGCGGTCCGACCGCTACGACCGGCCGGAGCGGTCCGACCGCACCGACCGCGGCGACCGCGCGGACCGCCGCGACCGCCGCGACGACCGGCGGGATGACCGCTCCGGCGGCCGCCCGTTCGAGCGCCGCGAGGAGCGGGACCGGTACGAGCGCCCGGAGCGGTCCGAGCGCTACGACCGGCCGGAGCGGTCCGACCGCACCGACCGCGGCGACCGCGCGGACCGCCGCGACCGGCGTGACGACCGCCCGTTCGACCGGGACCGCCGGGACGGCGAGCGCGGCGGCTTCCACCGCCGCGACGACCGGCGGGATGACCGCTCCGGCGGCCGCCCGTTCGAGCGCCGCGACCACGGCCACAGCCACACCCACCGCGGCGGCGACCGCCCGATGGGCCGCGACCGCCGCGACGACCGCCCGGCCCGCCGCGACGACCACCGCCCGGGCAACCCGACCGGCCGCCCCTTCGACCGCCGCGCCGACAAGCCCCGCTGGAAGCGCAACGGCTGACCACCCGCCCGACCCGGCCCGCCCGGGCTGAGCGCCTGAAGGACCCGACGAGGCCCGTCCCGCACAACCGTGCGGGGCGGGCCTTTCGGCGTCCTCGGGGTATTGCCTCGGGCGCCGGGTGCGGGCCGGGCTATGCTGCGGGGGCGGGGCCGTTAGCTCAATTGGCAGAGCAGTGGACTTTTAATCCTCGGGTTGTGGGTTCGAGTCCCACACGGCCCACCGTCGGCAGTGGCGGCCTTACCGCCGCTGACCTGCAATTTGGCGTCCCGTCCGGGCTTCACCGGGCGGGACGCCGCGCCGGCCTCGGCGGGCTGTGAGCCCGAGGTGAGCCCGGGGGAACCGGTAGCGTGCATCGGGTGTGCCCGGGGCACCAGGGCGGCCGCCTTCTCCGCGATGTCCAGGTCGACCTGCTTCAGCAGCGATGTGTACGTGTTGCTCGTAAGCGTGATCGTCGAGTGCCGCAGCGTTTCCTTGATCGTGTGGAGGTCGCCGCCGGCCGCGTGGATCAGCGTCGCGGCGAGGTGCCGCAGGTCCCGGAGGTTGATCGGTGGCAGACCCGCCGCCTCGACGAGGGCGTCGAACTCCTTCGAGACGGTGTCAGGATGCAGCCATGTACCGTCTTCCTTGGTGAAGATTTTTCCGGTGTCCGTCCACGGCAAGCCGTCCTTCAGCCGCTGGTCCCGTTCGGCGATCTGCCGCGCCCGGTGCTCCCGCAGTACCGAGACCGTCAGCGAGTCCAGAGCGATGGTGCCCGCCGAACCCTCCGTCTTGGGCTCCGTCTCCACCGGCGTCCAGCCGTCGACCACGATCTCCTTGGACACCGTCAGGTCCTGGCCGTCGAGGTCGGTTTCGTCCCAATCCTGTCCGACACCCTCGCCCCGTCGCAGTCCGCGGAAGGCGATGAGGTGGAAGAAGGCGTACAGGCGGTGTCCCTCGGCCTTGTCGAGGAACACGCCGAGTTGCGCGGGGGTCCACACCATGACGGGACTCGGCTTCCGTCCCGTCTTCCGCCAGCGCTCGACATGCTTGTCCGTCCACAGAACGGCCTTCGGGCGGCGCTCGGAATCCAGTTCGACGTGCTCGGCCGGGTTGAAGGTGATGAACCGCTGCGCGATGGCCGCGTTCAGCGCGGCCCGTAACGTCGCGCGGATGCGTTGCCGTGCATTCGCCCCGGTCAGCCTCCGGAACGGCTTCATGGCGGCCAGCTTTGCCCGCTCCGGGGCCAGCCGGGCACGCTCGGCCGCAGGCGGTCGTCCTTCCTTGCTCGGCTTGCACCGGGCGAGCTGCTCGCGACGGGCGGTGTTCTCCGCCTCGATCACCTCGTTGTCGTCCTTGATGGCGTCGAACATCTCGTTCAGGTGCCCGACGTTGAGCCGGTCAAGGCGTATGTGGCCGATCCGGGGTTTCAGGTGGTAGTCGATGTGGCTGCGGTAGCCGTTGATCGTGGTCTTCCGGACCTTCTTCGACGCGAACCAGCGGTCGAGCCACTCACCGACCGTGATGCGGGAGGTGATGTCCTGGCCGGCCTTGAGTCGGCGGCGGGTCTCTTCGACGTCCGGCAGCGGCTCCTTGCTCTTGGCGACCATTTCCAGCAGGTCACCGATGTGTCTGAGGCTCTCGTCGTCGTCCTCGTCGGGAACCGTGAGCAGTGCACGCACCTTGTCGAGCGCTGCTTGGGCGTCCGTCTTCGTGGAGAAGCCGCCGCGCCGGAACGTGCGCCGCGTGCCGTCCTGTCGGGACGGTAGCTCCTGTCGGACGTTCCACACCCCGTGGCGCTTGTTGCTCAGCTTGGGGCACGACTGGCCGTACTGCTTGCCGGTTTCAGGGTCGCGGCAGGCGCACCGCCGGAAGGTCGAGCCGGTTGATCCGTTCACGCATTACCTCCGTCTGTCGGAACCGCGTCCGGGCTGACGAGCATGTCGAGAGCGGTCATGGCCTCGACCCACTCGGGTTCGCACCGTGGGACCGTCAGGCCCACGCGGGTCATGTCGTTGATCACGTGCGCGAGGTCGCCGAGCCGGTCGACGTACTCGCGGTCGAGGCCGTGCTCGCGCTCGTCCTCGGGACGGTGGCTGTCTTGGCCCGTCCCGGTGCGTCGTTGCGCCTTGAGGACGTCGTAGCGGCGGCGCTCGAACTCCGGGTACAGGCTGGCGGGGTAGGCGGCGGCGGCCCACGCGGCGGCCCACTTCGGGCCGTCCTCGCCGATGGTGCGGGGGTCGGGGTAGTACCGCCCGCCGACCGGGCCGGCGAGGGCAGGGGTTTCCTGTCCAGTGATCCACTTCCAAGCGGTGTAGGTGTCGCGGGGATCGGCGGTGGGGACGGTGGGGACCGTCTCCTCGGCGCCGAGGGGCAGCAGGAGCAGCAGCGGCGGCACAGCCAGCGCCAGGCCGAGGACGAGCAGTTCGTCGACGCTGACGTCGCGGCGGCGTTTGCCGTCCTTGTTGCGTCGGCCGGTCTCGATGTTGGTCAGGGCGGCGTAGGTCAGATCCGGGGCGCCGAGCCTGGCGCACTCTGCGGCGAGCTGTTCGCGGTTGAGTCCGAGGCGGGTCCGGTGCCTGCGGACTTGTCCGGCGACTGTGTCACTGGGCGTGAGGCTGCTGTGCATATCGACACGTTAGCAGTCCATATTGATCCGCGTCTCGTGGTGACGTAGATTTTCAGTCAGCGTTAGTCGTTCTGCACAGGGCAGAGTGCATATCTACATATCAAGGGAAGGGGTGCCACATGCCACGCGGCGACGAAGGGATGACGCACGGCGAGCTGGAGGCGCTGCCGGTGACCTTCCCGCTCGATGTGGCCAACCGCGCCCTCGCCATCGGGCGCACCTACGGCTATGACCTGGCCAAGCGGGGCGAGTACCCGGTCCGTGTGCTCCGGCTGGGGCGGCAGTACCGCGTGACGCGATACGACCTGCTGCGCTACCTCGGCCTCGACGCGCAGGACGACGCCGGGGAAGACTCGCCGACTGCCTGACCGGTCTACCCCTCGCCTGGGGCTCCGCTCGGCCCGCTGCTGACGACGGCGCTATGGCCGGACAGCTGCTCGGCGTAGGCATTGCTGGCGGGCCCACTGCCCGTCACGCGGTGGGGCGGGGCAGCACTCGGGCGTCCGGGCAGGTGCCGGGTAGTCGATGCCCAGCTCTGCCGTGCAGGCCGCGCTGCGCTGCCGTCGCTGCCCTTTCCGCTCCGGCTTCGCGAGGCGGTGAAGATGGAGTCGTCGGCTCCGACCCCAGCGAGTTGAGGCGGCCATGATGGGCTTGGGATACGGGCGGTGCGGCCCGGTGGGAGACCTCAGCGCCTGCTCGGCGTGCGACGGGCAGACGTCTTTTTGTTCGGAGTCCAAAATTTCGGCGGAAGCTCCTCGCGGGCCCGCTCATAGAGGGCGCCCGCGGCCGGATTCTTCTTGTATCGATTAACGAGGGAGATCATTTCTTGGATGCGCTCATCGCAACGGCCGGAATGAACATCGGGATAGTTGTTGAGAACTTTTCCCCACGTCGCGCACGCCTTTTCCAGGTGGCCGATCGTGCATTGGCGCTCAGCCAATCGTCCTCCGTCGAGAACCAGTCTCCGCACTCGGGAGGCAGGAATTCGGTTTAGGGAATTTTCCATCGCCCTGACGGATTTTTCTAGGTCGCCGAGGCTTTCTTGGACGTGAGACGTGAATTTGGTCAGCGCGTCAGGGCCGAAGAGGCCGAGTACGGATTCTTCATCAGGTTGCACCCTGCCCATAAGCTTTTCTGCTGTTCCCAGCAATGCGCGTGCTTCGCTGCCGTTCCCGGCCTCGGCGACGGCGCGCGCTTTGTGGACTGCCAGGTATGCGCGCGTACTCGTGTCTACCTGTGAGGCGACACCTTCCGCTGCATGAGTGAGGCGAAGCGCTGTCGCACTGTGCCCCAGGTGTATGGCTTGAGTGCTCATCAAGCAAAGTGTTGCCACATACGAGAGGTTGTCTCCCGCTGTTTTGGCCAGTTCCAGAGCCTTGACATAGTAGCGTTGGGCCAGCCCGTTCGCGCCTTCGTCAAAAGCCATGTAGCCAAGTAGATAACAGAAATCTGATACGGCAGACAGCATTGCCTTGCGTACGGGTTCAGTTGCATCTGCTCGGAGGAGAGGCACCGCCGTATTGATTAAGAATGCGGCTGCTTGCGGGCGGGCATGGCGCCCTCCCTCTCTGTAGTCCATCTCAGAATAATGATCAGTCGTGGCTCGGACGTATGCGACGTCCGAGAATCCTACGCGCTTGCTATGTCCAGTTTTGATGGCCGTCATGCGTGCGGGTGCGTCGTCCCAGCCGGGAACCGCGAGTGTGGCGGCGTAGAGTCCGACGTCGAGCACGCTCCGGCGGGCCGGGTCCACGTCCAACCTCCCTAGGTCTGCCAACTCTTCTACGGTATCCGTACCCCCGTTCGGCTCGCTTTCTGCCGGGGGGAACCCAGCCTCAGCATGCGTGATCGGTCGGTCGAGCCTGCGCATGAGCGCTTCCAAGATCACCGGACGTGCCCGCTCCTGGGGCACCGTTCCGCGTCGCACCCAGTGACTCACGGCCGACTGGTTGTACTTCAGGCGACGTCCGCACTCGGTCCCCACCTTGTTGACCAGCCGTGCGAACTGATCCTCGCTGAGCCCAGCCTCACGCAGCAGGCGTTCGAGCGCAACGTTCGGCTGCCTCTCGGCCATGGGCACCCCCTACCTGTCCCGGTACTGGCTTTATTGCCGTCAGGTCGCCGCCTCGGTACCGCCGTCGGTCACGTCGCGGTTACGTAGTGCACATACGTAGTGCACACAAGCTACCCCGGTCCGTGCTGGAGCCGCAGGAGGTCCCCCGTAGTGAGTACTCCCCCCTCGCAGGTTGACGGCCTGAAGGTCGTTGCTGACCAGCTCGCGCAGCACTTGCGCGACGCCTCGCCGGGCGGTTACGAGGTGATCGTCCGTGCCCGGCCCATTGAGCACTTCGAGTTGCATCAGCGTCCCGTGGCGGACGCCGAGCGGGTGCCGGAGCCTCGGACGGAGCAGGACCTGCTGCCGGCCGAGCTGACGCGGGATGCGCAGAACACGCTGTACGAGCTTGAGTCGGCGCTCGCGGGTATGGGGCTCACCTTGCCGGGTGCCTACGTGTCGCCCCCGTGCGGCAAGTGCCCGGAGGGCGAGGGGCCCCGGATCTACCTCGGGTACCTCTCCCCGCAGGAGGCGCGGGAGTGGGTAGCCACCTTGGTGAAGGAGCGCAAGCGGTGAGCGGGGAGCGCCTGAGGCCCGCGTTCGTCCCGGACCCGGGGGAGTTGGTGACCGACACCCAGCACGACCGGGTCGGCTACGCCAGCGCATGGGACAACAGGACGCTGACGCTGACGCTGAAGGCCCCGACGGGTGA
Organism: Streptomyces sp. B1866; assembly: GCF_031932565.1. Taxonomy (NCBI): domain Bacteria; kingdom Bacillati; phylum Actinomycetota; class Actinomycetes; order Kitasatosporales; family Streptomycetaceae; genus Streptomyces; species Streptomyces sp. B1866. The sequence continues at coordinate 54,754 of NZ_JAVSCF010000008.1, read as the reverse complement.
CGAACTCTGGGACACCACGGAGTTCCGCCGGCCGACGGTCGGCGAGGTGCTGAGCGCGCGGGTGGCCCGGGAGAACCGCGATCGCCGGTGGAGGGGGCGGTGAACGTGGCCTTACTCGTGTGGCTGCACTCGTACTGGTCGCGCCTGCGCGCCTGGTGGCGTTTGATCGGCCAGTGGTCGCGTTTGGTCCTGCTGGTAAGTCCGCGGCGGCGCCGCGTGCATGGCTGGTTCGAGGCGGTGCTCGCCGAGGGTGGCGACCAGGACCCGCCGCTGCCTGCGCCTGATGAGGGGAAGTTGCTGGCTGCGATGTTCGGTGAAGGGGAGAGACCGTGAGACGTGTGCGGGTGCGGCCGGTGCCGGCGCCCGGGCCGGGTCAGCACAGGCGGCCCCGGCGCCGGTTGTGCCTCCCGGTTCCGGCGGTGAGCACAGACGGAGCGGTGCGGCGGTTGCTCTGCGCCTGGCGCGTGACGCGGGCCGCGCTCGTCGTCGCCGGCGCGGTCGCTCTGCTGGCGGGGTTCGGGTGGCTGGCGGTTGTCAGCGACCCGTACCAGCCGTGAGCGCACGCGCCTGAACAAGGCCCCGCCCTGCCGGATGTCGGTGTCTCCGGCTACCCAGTGACTCCTTGGTAGCAGGGGCGGGCCCGACTTCCCGGCCGGCCTTCGGCCGGGTGATCGGCTGGGCGCGGAAGGGGGCACCGGGAAGTGGTCGGGCCGGGGCCCCGGGAACGAAGCGATCACCACGGGAACGTGGAGCGGGCACGAGTCGCGGAATGGAACCGAATGCGGGGGTTGGGATGGTGATCCGGGTTTTCCGCTTCGTTTTCTACATGCTGGTGAAGGACGAGACGGCGGAAGCGGAACGGTCGGTCACGTGCGTGTCGGGAGACGAAGAAGACTGCGGGGCCACGAGCGGAGTCCTCGGCACTGAAGACGCGTGCTTGGAGTGGATCCGAAAGCACGCGCGGGACAATCCCGGGCACCTGCGTTTTCAGCGGGCGTACGTGGACTATGCCGTATTGGTTCCCCTGCGATAAACGCCCGACATCGTGGCCGGCCGGTTGATCGTCGGCGCGCCCGTGCCGCCAGTAATTCATCCTGTGCCGACCGGATGACCCTCTTCTCGCTCAGTAGACAGGGACCGTCGAGAGGAATCGCTCGTGAATGGACCGATCGAAGTCCGCCAGACCAAACGCAAGGGAAAGACCACATCCGTCCGTGCCAAGGACTCTGCGGACGCGTTGCGGCAGCGGGACCGTAGGGCCGCGCTGATCGGACGCTTCCGCGAAAAGCTCGGCGGCGCCGGGCCCTCCGTGGCCCGCACCCCATCCGAAGCCGACGACGATCTGGAGCCCGTCCTCCCGCCGCCCGGCGGTTGGACCGTGACTGTGGGGTCTGACCTGGAGACCGTACACAAGCTCCGGTCCGGTGGCGCGGCGTGCGGCGCGTCCGGCGAGCCGACCGAGTGGAACCGGCCTGTCACCTGTCCTGAATGCCTTCAGGCCCCGTAGAGACTCCCGCTCTGGTCGTAGGGGACTGCGACCGGAGCGGGCCCCGGCAGGCGGCGACGACAGGCGCCTGCCGGACCATGCGAACCGATATTCGACAGAGAAGGATGGACCTTGGGAGTCAAGCCAGTCGACCCGGACGACGTGTCCGATGAGGAGTTTTTCCGCGATATCAAGGCCCTGGCCGAGGTGGCGCAGACTGCGGAGGACCCGGCCCAGCCGGATGATATCCGGGACCTGGCGAGCGGCCTTACCGAGAACGCCGCTGATTACCTGTCCCGCAAGTACAACCGTTAGCAGCCGTTCCGGCCGGAGCTGGAACGGATAGCCGTCCCTCGGCAGGACCCGGGGTTGGGTCTCCCGGTGTCGTGCCTGCCTGCCCGCGCGGCTGGAAACGCGCATCGGGCGCCGCCCCCGTGAGCGGTGAGGGACAGGGGGTGTCGGCGCCGCCGGGGTCCACAGGGAGCGCCGGCACCCCCGACACCACGAACGGCCCCGTCCGTCCGCTCGCCCCCGTGGCGGACGGGCGGGGCGCCGGGGACACCCGGCGCGCACAACCCGCAGCCACTCGCAGTCAGAACGAGACAACCTGGAGGAAGAGGCCATGCCTGACGAGGTGAACGGGTACGACGTTTTCGAGCACGAGATCGTGACTCCTGCGGAGCCTTCGCCGGAGTCGGAGGACACCGAAAGCGACGATGACTGATCCTGACGAGCTGCCCAGGGGCCGCGACGTGATCAAGCGACTGATCAAGCGCGACATCCCCGACCGCTCCGGAGCCTCGACGTGGTGCGGCAAGCACCCCAAATCCCGGACGCAGCTTGTGCTGAGAACGACATGGGTGTGCCTCGACTGCGTGCGGGAGTCAAGCAAGCCCGTCACCTGACGCAGCACCCCAAGCGGCCCCGCCCGTCTGCGACGGGCGGGGCCGTCTCATGCCCTCACCGCCGTGGGCGAGGGCTCAACTCTCCGGGCCGGCCACGAACGAGCCCATCCCGCGAACCGTCACGATCAGCCCTTGATCCCTGAGTGCCTTGGTGGCTTTCCGGACGGTCAGCCGGTTCACGCCGAACTCCTTTTCGAGTGCTACCTCGGAGATCAGGTGGCGCGGCGGGTACTCCCCGGTCTCGATGCGCTCCCGGAGCGCTTCAGCGATCTGTTGCCACTTGGGGCGCGTCGGGTCGAACTCGATCACCCTGCGACCGTACCCAGCCACGGCGTTCGACGCATAGGCATACAAGTCAGTACCTCGGTATAGACAGGTATACACAAGCTGGTTACCGTCGTCAGACGACAAGACCCCGGCGGCGCGTGCAGGCGCCACCGGGGTACCGCCCCCAGCTATCGAGGAGCTGACGACATGCCGCACCCTATAACCCACCTGGTCGCGTGGTTACGGTCGCTGTTCACCCGTCCCCAGCACCCCAGCGCCGGGCAGCGCACCACCCCGACCCGCCCCGGACCCGCTCCGGTCAGCGTGTGGGCAACGCCGTGGCCGACTCCCGTACCCGCCCATGTGCTCGACAGGCACCGGACCGTCTCGGGCGACGACGTGAGCCTTGTGCGCCCCTACGTCCTGCGCTGGGAGCAGGAGGCGGAGCGGCGGCGTCGAGCCGAGCGGCGCATGGCCCTGGTTCTTGCGGAGGCGGGCGCACCGGACGTCCCTTCCTACAGCTATGCCGGCAACCACTTCGACGCGGTGAGCGCAGCGTGAGCGACGCCGCCCGCGAACACGGCCCCGAGACCCCCGGGGACGGTGGAGGCCAGCAGGACGTGTCCGACGAACCGTGGCCGTGGCCGGGCTCCGGTGCCCTCCCGGTGCCGCTCCCGGTGTGCTGCCGCTGCGGAGGTTCTTCCGCCGCTGCGGTCGCAGTGGGCTACGTCGAGCGGGCCAGCGGGCCCGGGGTCGTCCTGTACGCCTGCCCCCGGTGCGCGCCGACGGTCACGGCGGGTCCGACCCCGGGGGAACTGGAGCCGGACGCGTAGCCCCTGCAACGGCACCGTGCCAGCCCCGCCCGGTACTCACCGGGCGGGGCTTCCGCGGCTGTGTCGCTCCTGAGCTGGTGGCAGCGCACCGGGGGGAGACGGCCGTCCTTGCTTCGGGCGGCCGGCGTCGGTTCCTGCCGGTGCGTACTACCGGTCTGGTGGACGGTCGGCGAGCTGTCGGGCGCGGGCTTCGACGCGGTCGACGGCGTCGCGGAGGCTGTTGCCGGCGTTGGGGTGCAGTTCGTGCTCGACGGCGGCGAGGCGTTCCTCGATGCGGGCCAGGCGGGTCATGACGCCGGGCCGGGCGGGGACGCCGGGCCGCTGCGGCGTACCGGTCCAGTCGTCGGTGAGGTCGCCGAGGCGCTCGGCGAGGTGGCGGGCGGTGCGGGTTGCCCGGTAGAGCAGGGCCAGGGCGCCACCGACCGCGGCGACGACTGCGCTCCAGACGGCGGCGAGGTCGACGGCGGGGACTCCCGTGGTCACCGGCCCGGGTCGGTGTCGTCGGCCAGGCCGAGGCCGACGCGGTCGAGCAGGGCCTCGACCGACGGCAGGGCCATGACGCGGGTGAGTCCGCCGGCGGCGGTGAGGGCGCCGGCGACCCACGGCAGGGCCTCGGGGATGCCGGCCGCGTGCACGATGGCGGGCAGGGCGAGGGCGAACGCGACAACGGTCTGAAGGACGGTCCGGACGGTGCGCTTGGCGGCGGTGCTCATGGACAGGTCTCCTTCGTGAAGCGGGGGTGCGGCAGGGCCCGCCCCGGCGGCGGGGCCGGGGCGGGCGGGGTCTACCTGCCGTGGGCGAGGCGGAACAGGTGGGCCCACCCGTGCGGGCCGATCGCCGGGTCGTAGGGCTTGCCCTTGGCGCGGTACTGCGGGTGCGCGTTGTGGAAGCGGGCGACGGCGGCCTGCGTGGCGGGTCCGTAGTTGTCGGACTCCTGCACGCTCTTGGGCAGGTAGCCGGCGGCCTTGAGCGCGCGCTGGAGCGGTCGCGCCGACGGCTTGGCCTTGTTCGGGCCGAGGCCGGGCGGGAACGTCGGCGGCGTGTAGGGGGCCGGCTTGCCCGGCGCGGGTTTGCCGGTGAGCTTCTGCGCCCGGCGGACGATCTCGGGCAGTTGCGCGACGACGCGTGGACCGGGGCAGGAGGTGTGTCCGCCCCACGCGCTACCGCCCATCGCGTGATGGCCCAGGCCGCGCCCGCTGGGAGAGCCTGCGATCTGGAGCGGCACGCTGTGGGTGGTGTGGGCCCACGCGAGGACGGCCGCGCACCGGTCGAGCTGGGCGTCGGTGAGCGTGTCGCCGCCGCGGCCCTCGTTCTCGACGGACAGCCAGGTGCGGTTTCCGCCGGCCTGCGCCCACGCGCGGTCGGCGGTGTCGACCCACTGGCACAGCGCGCCGGCGCGGCTGGTGCCGAAGTGCGCGGACGCCTCGGCGTCGGGGTTGCGGAACCAGGAGTCCGTACCGCCGTACGAGCCGTCCATGATGTGTACGACGACGCCGTGTACGGACTGCTGTCCGCCGCGGGTGTGGTTGACGGGGATCGGGCGCCAGGCGGCGCCGGGCATACGTGCCACGGGGTAACTCCAGACATGAGAAAACGCCCGCGGCCGAGAGCCGGGGCGTAGCAGGTGGCGGGTCAGGCGGGGGTGCGGTACCGGGCGGTGACGGGTCTGGCGGGGAGTGACTCAGGCAGGGCCGGGGCTCGTCTCGTCGGCGGTGTGCGGACTGGTGTCGGTGGTGGTCTCGGTGCTGTCGGCTGGCGGGGCGGGGACGGGGGTGGATTCGGCCGGGGCCGGGGCCGGGGCCGCGGCGGCGGGGGCGGTGCGGGTGTGGGCGCGGCCGGTCAGCGCGCGGACCTGCCGTTCCAGACGGCGGATGCGGTCGAGGATGTCCTGCGGAAGCGCGGGCACTAGGCGGCCTCCAGGTACAGGCGGCCGGTTTCGGGCCGGCCGCGGTCGGGTGGGGCGACGGACAGGCCCACGACGCGAAACCGCGCGTCGAGCCGGTCGTGCCACGGGTCGTGGATGCGCACGCGGACCGTCGCGCCGAGCAGGGCGGGAGAGACCGGGGCGCGGGTCATGTCGAGCGTGATCTCGGGGATCACGCTTCCGGCGCGGGCGGCGGCGAGGTCGGCGGCGGCGTGCGCGTCGAGGGTGGCCTGCTCGGTGACGGTGGTGTAGTCGCTGCTGCCGTCCAGGCGCGGCCAGCCGTCGGTGATGTCCTGCTCGGCGAGCTGTACGGCGGACATCAGCGGTACGGCGTCGGCGCCGCCTTGGGTGGCGGGGTCGGTCGCGCCCCTGCTCTGCCAGGCGTTCGCCCGGCCGGTGGCGTCGATCGGCCAGGTGTAGGCGGTGATGGGCCCGGGGTGGTCCAGGACGATGTCGGTGTGCCCGGTGCGGATGACCGGGTGTCCGAGCTGCACGCGCTTCACGCGGCGGCCGTCGGCGTCCAGGTGGGAGCCGATCCGCCACTCGAACCCGTCCTCGACGCCGCCGAGTTGGTCGATCAGGTCGCGCACGACGGACAGGTCGTACTCGCTGTAGGCGCGGTCGCGCACGCGGCCGGAGGTTTCCGGCCCGTACGTGATGCCGATGTTCCCGCCGTCGATGGCCTGTACGTAGTCGATCAGGAAGCGGACGATGTCGAACTGGTCACCGGACAGGGTGAAGCTGTGCATCATCAGCCGGTGCGCGAGGTAGGTGTCCCAGGTTCCCGCCTGTACCTGTACGGACAGGAAACCGCGTTCGTCGGAGCGGACGGCGGTGGTCCACAGGAGTCCGCCCCACCACAGGTCGCGCCCGCGGTACAGCCACAGGGCCGTGCGGCCGGGCACCAGGGCGGCGCGGGCGCGGGCGCCGATCCGCGAGTCTGGGATCGGGACCGTGCCCGAGAGGCTGCCCGGCTTGCCGATGTAGTCGTCGAACGCGAGGTCCTGCACAGGCAGGGTGTCGAGGACTTGATCGGTGCGCAGGTCGCACAGCAGCAGCCGGTACGGGGCAGGCAGCACACGCCACCTCCCCCCGGGGGCCCGACCGTGTCAGGGCAAGAGGTACGTCGTCGACGTGCGCAGGCGCCGGTCGTTCAGGAGGGCCCCATTGCTCGACCAGGTGCGCAGGGTGAGCGTGCCGGCCGTCGTCAGCCGCGCCGCTCCCGATCCGAACCCGTCTGAGACGGACAGCTCGACGTCGGCGAAGGGGCGCCACCCGGCGGGCACGGTGCCGATCGGCTCGTCGGGGTTGACGTTGCCGGTGGGGCCGACATCGAGCTGGGGCCCTTTGCGCTGGACGTCGAGCACGACGGACGCCACACCGCCGGTGCGGCGGGCCGCGTAAGCGTTGAGGGTGTAGCCGGCGGCCACGGTGAAACCGGTGGTGGCCGACTCGACGGCGAGCGGGGGGCGGTAGGTCTGCCACTGGCCGGCCGTGGCGTTCCAGCGTTCGAGGACGCCGCCGCGGTCGCGGTACTGCCCGTCGTAGGCACCGGGGGTGGAGTCGCCGGCCGCGCGGGGGATGATCCCGCCGTGCGCGGTGGTGTAGCGGCGCCGGTCGGCAAGGGCGGAGGACCAGGGGATACCGCCGGTACCGGCGGATGCGCCCGCGGGGACGGTGACGGTCCACAGGCGCAGTGTGGCGGCGGGCAGGGGCGGCTCGACCGGCGAGGGGGCCGGGGCGCCGGTGAGCAGCTCGACGGCGGCGGCGGTCTGCCCGGAGGCGTCGAACAGCCCGTCGTAGACGCGCAGGACAAGGGAGTCCAGGCGGGGGTACTGCGCGTCGCCGTCCGGGACGGTCAGCGTCTCGGGCGCGGTGACCACCACCGGGTAGGCCCCTTGGGCGGTGGTGCCTTGCACCACGGCGCGGCCGGTGCCGAGCTGGACCTGCATGGGTCCGGTGCCGGTGGCTGCGAGCGGGGCGCCGCCGGCGATGACGCCGGCGCGCGAGGTCAGCTCGCCCTCGGGCGCCATGGTCCCCAGAGGGGCGAGGCGGGTGTCGGTGCGGGTCTGGCCGTTCGGGGGGCCGGACAGCAGCCACGCGACGCGCACGGTCATGCGGGGCGCCCTCCTTCTACCAGTAAGCCGAGCGCCACCGGAGGGTGGCGGACGCGGCGGGGTCGGACGAGCCGGGGGCGGAGCGGAACGCGAGGTCGGTCGCGCCGGGTGGCAGCGTGAACGTCTGCTCGGGCACGCTGCGCGCGGTGGCGGCGTACAGGCGCGACGCCGTGGCGTTGAGGGTCACGGTGCCGGCGCCGGTGTCAACGGTCAGGACGTCACCGGCGGCCAGGTCGAGGGCGTATTCGAGGGCGTCGCCGGTGGCCAGGTTGGTCACGCTGGGCAGGGACACCGGGCCGGTGAACGCGACGACAGGGTGGGCGGGGGCGTTGCCGGCGTTGGCCGCGGTGAGGGTGCCGGTGCTGCCCGGCGGCCCGAAGTCGACGCCGGCCTCGCTCTGCCAGTCGAGGCCGGCGGTTCCATGCCAGTCGAGGCCGGGCTCGGGGGTCGGAAGGCCGGTCCGCGCGAGCTGTTCGGGGAGTGCGTAGCGGCGGGGGTCGGTGGCGGTGAGCTGGAGTGCGGCGCCGGTGATGGTGCCCACCCGGTACCCGCGGCCGACCGGGATCGTCCGGGCGGTCACCCGCACCCACGCCAGCAGCGGCCCGCGCGCGTCGAGCTGCACCACCAGGGGCACCTCGTCATCCGTGACCGCGGTGGCGTCTTCGAGCTGCTGCACGACGGCGCCGAGTTGGTCGGGGCGGGCGCGGATGACGAGGTCCTCGACCGTGATCACGCGCGACTGTGCCAGCAGTCGGCCCGCCAGCGCGCCGTGCGCGTCCGACCGGGGGATGCTGCCGTTGTCCAGCGGGGGGAGGTCGGCCCATCCGGTGAGGGTGCGCCACCGGTAGGGGGTGCCGCGGCCGAGCAGCAGCTCGCCGAGCTGGAGGTGTCCGGGCGCGGTCACCCGGTCGCCGGGAACCACCGCGTCACCCCCTGGCTTTCATGCGCCATTCCAGCGCGGCGGCGTTCTCCTGCGGGGTCTGCGTGCCGCCGTGCCAGTGCTCGATGTGCACCGCCGGCCGGCCGGGGAAGTACCCGGGCGGGGCGGGTGGCCCGCTCGCGGCGGCGAACGCCGGTACGGGCGGTAGGGGCGGTGGTGTGACCAGGCGGGCCATGGTCCGGGCGACGGCGCCCTGCCCGGAGCGGATGCCGGCGACCACGTCGGCGGGTATCCACCGTCCCACCTCGCGCGCCATCACCCGCGAGGGAGACCCGATGCCCAGGGCCTTTTTGATCGGCCCGGGAATGACCTTTTTCGCCCATCCGGACAGGGTCGACTTCAGCCAGTCGCCCATGGACTTGATGCCGTTCCACAGTCCGCGGACGACGTCTCGCCCTTCGTCGTACAGCAGGTCACCGAAATCCCCGAAGTACCCGGCGATCGTATCCGGCAGTTTACTGACGAACGTCAGCATTTCACCGGCTTCACGGACGGTGCCGTCCTTGACGCGCTTCCAGTGCGATGCGATCAGTCCGGCGATAGTCCAGCGCGCGAAGAACCCGATGATCCTCTGAGGAACTCCTCTTACCCAATCGGTTGTGGCGTTCCATGCGCGGGTGGTGCCCGACCGGACCGCGTCCCAATGCCGGATTATCACGCCGACGATCGTCCACGCCATGAACAGATTCAGCAGGAACCGGGCGACGGCGGAGACCTTGCCCGACACCCAATCCCACGCGCTGCCGGTCGCGGACGTGACCGTGTCCCATTTGACGATGATCAGGGCGACCAGTGCGGCCACGGTGGCCAGCACCCACCCCACCGGGCCCAGAGCGATGACCCACGCCGCCGCCATGCGCCCGGCCTGAACGAGGGACTGCCCGCCCATGAGGACCCACGCGGCGACCACCCGTAGCGCGGTCAGGGACGCGGCGGCCCCCTGCCGTACCCATCCGGCCAGGATCAGCGTGTTGGCGGCGACGAACCGCGCGCCGGCGGCGACACCGGCCGCGCTTTGGGCGATCCAGCCGGCGACCACCTGACCGGTGGTGACCGTGGCCTGTGTCCCCAACTGCACCAGGGTGGGCAGCATGACGAGGGTGATGATGCCCGCGGCCACGCTGAACGCGGCACCGTTGCGGGCGACGAAGCCCGCCGCCGCGGCGAGGCCGTCGGCGAAGTCGTCGAGGTAGCTGCCCGCTGTGGTCAGGATGGGCAGGACACGGTTTCCGAGTATCTCGACGAATCCCTGTCGCAGGGATCGCGTGAAGACGGTGACCTTCGTGGCGGCGTTGTCGCGCATGGTGTCGCCAGCGCGCTTGGCGGCACCGTCGACCCGGCCGAGGGAGGCGACCGCCTTGCTCGGGTCGATCGCCAGCAGGGCCCGTGAAAGGTCCTCGGACTGCGTACCCAGCAACTGCTGGGCGAGCCGGAATCGCTCGGTCGGGTCTTTCACGGCGCGCAGCCGGTCGGTGATGGTGTCGAGTGCGGCGCGGGCTTTCGGCCCGCCCGTCGCGAACGCGCGCGCCATCTGATCCGCGTTCAGGCCGAGGGATTTCAACCCGTCGGCGGCGCTGCCGTCCTTGACCCGGATGTTCAGTTCCTTCATCGCGTCCGCGACGATGTCCGCGTCGCGGGCGCCGGCCTGCAACCCCTGGTGCATGATGCCGAGGGCCTGCTTGCCGTCAATGCCGAGGTCCCGGAACTGGATCGAATACTCGTTGAACGTGTCGAGTAGATCCTCGGCCTTGTTGATGCCGAGTTGCGTACCCCGGGTCAGTATGTCGAACGCTTCGTCCGCGTTCCGCGCCATGCCGGTCTTGAGCATCTGGCCGACGGCGACACTGGTAGGGCCGACTTCCTCACCCATGATCTGCGCCACCTGCGACAGGCGTCCACCGACCTTCTCCAACTCCTTTTCCGTCGCACCGGCGGGTACGAGGCCCTGCTGCCACAATGCTTTGAGCGCCTCGTTCGCGTCGGAAACCGAATCGGTATAGCCGCGGCTGTACAGCGCGCCGGCGGCCTTGCCAAGGCGCTTGGCCTGCGCGGGGTCGGCGCCGAGCTGGGCGGCCAGCAACGACGTCTCCCGCTGCTGTGACATGGCCTCCCCGAGGCCGGCCACCACCGCGGCGCCGACGCTCGCGCCGACCGCGGCCCAGCCGAACGCGCCGAGGCGGTCGCGCAACCGCCCGCCGGCGGCCTGCCCGCCGTCCTCGGCCCCGTCGGCGACGGCGTCGCCGAGCTGCTGCCCGGCCGCCTCGCCAGCGCTCGCGGCCTCGGCGGTGATCTTCTCGGCGGTGGCGACGACGGCCCGCTCGACACGGGCGAGCCCTCCCTGGAGAGGGGAGTCGTCAACGTCGATCGTGACGAGCAACTGGCCGACGGTCAGCGCCATATCCGGTCACCCCCCGTCGTGCGCGGTACCGGCGGGCAGGCCGGTGATCGCGGCGATCTCGGCCGGATCGGTGACAGCTCGGGGGGTGCGCGCCCACGCGCGGGCGAACCGCGCCTCGCCCGGCAGGCCGGCGACCAGGACCAGGAAACGCCGGGTGGACATCCGCGCGAGGTCTCGCGTGCTGATGCCGTACGCACGGGCGAGGTCGCCCTCGACAGCCGTCCAGTGGGTCAGGACCGCGCGCCAGAACGCGGCGCCGTCTTCCCCTTCTTCTTCCTGGCCGGCGTGCGCCGGGCCGCCCGGTTCGCCGGCGCCGCGGCTTTTCCCGCATCCTGCTCGGCGTACAGCTCGGCCGCGCGCCGCATGGTCACGCTGCCCGGCTTCCGGATGTTGCCGGCAGACCAGATGAGCACGACGCCGAGCTGCCGGTCGGTCATGCCCTGCTCGGCCCACAGGTCCAGGACGTCGGCCCCGTAGAGGGTGGCGAGCATCCGCCGCACGTCGGCCGGGTCGCTGGAGTCCTGGACGCGCTCCATCTGCAAGGTGAACAGCAGCGGCAGCGAGTCGGGCAGCAGGTAGTCGCGGCCGTAGAGGGTGAGCCGCTGGCGCGGCCGGGCGGCGGCCTCCTCGGCGAAGAACGCGTCGAAGTCGGCTGCACCGTCGGCGGCGGGCTGCTGCGCGTCGTCCTGGTCGACGGGTCCGGTGTCGCGGTCGCCGCTCATCCGGCTACCGCCATCGCGGATGCCGGCCCGCACCGGGTGACGGTGCACGACCAACTCGTCTTGTCGTTGGTGCCGCCGCCCTGCTCGCCCGGGGTCACGGTCGCATCCCACACCACCCACGCCGTTTGGGACTTGTGCCGCCACCGGACGCGGTTGCGGCTGTCGACGCCGAGGCGCTGCGCCCACGCGTGGTCGACGTACGCCTGCCCGGGGTCCTGCACGCCGGTGGCCTTGTCGACGCGGTACTGGGCCTGGATTTCCAGCGTGGCGCCGCGCTGCATGACGTCCTGCTCGTACTGCCCGTCGCTGTCGAACGCCGTGGTGTCCGCGGTCTCTTCGTTCTCGCCGGGGTTGTGGGTGAAGCTGGTCGTGCCGCCGATGGTCAGCCATGTCTCGGTGCCGGCGTCGGCGTCTTCCACCTCGAACAGCCACCCGCGGGCATCGATCGGCCGGCCGCTGCCTGCCATCCGGGTACCTCCTTACTCGTCGGCGGGGTCGGCGACGTGCAGGTCGAGGCTGACCACGTGCTCGTGCCGGCCGTTGCTGTCAGGCCCCAACGGGGCGGGGGTGCCGCGGGCGGCGGCCAGGACCAGCCACGACCCGTCGGGCAGGACCACACCGGCCAGGCCGTGCAACGCGCGGTACAGGGCCGTACAGCGGGCCCGGGACGCGCGCGGGTCGGGGCCGCCGCGCACGCGCACCTGCAAGCGCGGGGTGTCGGCGCCGTCGCGCGCCTCCGGGGGCGGCCCGTCGTACAAGGCGAGGGACACGGCGGCATCCGGCACCGGGGGCATGGCCTCGATGAACGTGTCGCCCGTGCGGCCGGTGGGGTCGTAGGTGAGCAGGCCGGCGGCGTCCAGCCATCGGGCGAGGCCGCCGAGCAGGTCAGCCACGAAGCACCCGCCTCACCTGTGCGGCGATGATCTCGGCGACCGTGTCGGCCTCCTCGGTCAGGGGCCGTTCCAGGTACTTCGCGGTACGGCCGGCGTCGTGCCGGGCGGTGAGGTCCTCGTGCACGCGGGCGGCGTACGGGGTGTCGTAGGACACGCCGGCGGTCAGCGCCTCCTCGTCCACGCTGGCGGCGCCGGAGCGTTCGAGGGTGCCCTCTTCGATCGGGACGCGGGCGCGGGAGCGTTCGAGGACGTGTTCGGCGGCGGCGCGCAGGCCGCGCAGGGCGCCGGCGCGGGTGGCGCGCAGGGCGGCGGCGCCGTTCCAGGTGAGGCGGGCGCGCTGCGTCATTCGCAGATCACCTCCGTGCAGGCCGGTACGGGCAGGCCCGGCGCGGCGTGCTCGGCGGTCGAAAGGGCGGTCGTCACGCGGCCGCCGGGCAGGGTGAGCCGTGAGCCGGGCGGGCAGGTAAGGCCGGGCGCGGTGATGACCTGCGCCGTGCTGGTGGTCTCGCGGCCGTCGGTGGCGCGCCGTACCTGGCGGACGGTGGCGGAGACCAGAGCGCGCACGTCGGCGACGGGCGGGCCGTAGGACGGGCCGTACGCGGTGTCGCCGCGGTAGGGCTCGATGGTCACGCGGTGGCGCAGCAGCCAGTCGGGGACCCTCACCAGATCACCCCCGGCAGCAGGCCGGCCCGCCGCAGGGCGCGGTGCGCGCGCGGGGCGAGGTCGACACCGGACGCGGCCGGCACTCCGGCTTTCCGGCCGGACAGGGACACGGGGCCGACGCTGACGGCGTCCCACTGCCCAGCCGCCCCGGTGCCGTCGTCCCCGGTGGCGACCTGGTACTCGACCTGGGCGCACGTGGCCTCGGCCAGGGCGGCGGCGACGGCCGCGGCGGTGGGGTTCCCGTCGGCGTCCACGTCGTACACCGCGGTCACCAGGGCGGCGTCGACGTCCTCGGACGCGCGGGCGAGCAGCCGATCGGCGCCCGCAGGCGCGGGGGTACCGGTGTAGGCGGCGAGCTGCTCGGGGGTGGCGTAGACGCGGCCGGCCACGGCTCACCCCCTGCCGGTCGTAGCGGCCCGCTTGCCGCGGGCAGCAGAACGCCCCGCCGGCTTGCTGGCCTGCGGGGCGTCGTCGGGCTGCTCGCGGGTGGCGGTCGGCTCGGGCTGCTCGGCTGCGGGTGGCGGCCGGTGGTACCGGCGTAGGATCACGCGGTGGCCCCGCGGGTCTTGAGCACGACGATCCCCTCGTCGTCGAGCCGGTGCGTGGCGTAATGCACGTTCGTGGTGACGACCGTGGTACGGGCGAGGATGTCGCGGTCGGTCTCGACGACGGGCCGGCGCTTGTAGAGCAGGCCGAGGGAGCCGCGGCGGATCATCAGCGCGTGGTACGCGGCCGGGTTGGTGCCGTCGCCGGCGGTGGTGGTCAACCGGTCGGACACCAGGACGTTGACGCCCCCTACCTGCCCGATCACGCCGCGGGGGATGACGGCTCCCGCGCCGAGCTTGTCGGCGCTGATGAAATTGGGGTCCTTCAACAGGCTGGCGCGCTGCGTGGAGTGGATGACGATACCGGCCATGTTCTGCGGGTCCCACTCGTCGCCGAACTTCGCGATGCCGTCGACCATGACATCCCACGACAGGGGGACGGCCGAGGCGTCCACGCTGATCACGCCGGGCGCCTCGGCCGAGGCGATCAGGTCTTTGTCGATCTTCCGGGCGATCAGTACGCCGAGCTGACGCTGCGTCTCCGCGTACGGGTCGCCGAACGCCACCAAGCGCGCCTTGTCCGTCAGTTCAACCGCCTTGCCGACCTCCTTGATCACGGCCCTGCTGCCGGGGTCGGTGGCGAGCTGCTCCGGCGTCATCGGCGTGCCCTCGTTCAGCTCCTCCGCCTCCCCCAGCGTCTTCCACTTCGGGAAGGTCACCGAATCGCCGGGCTTGCCTTCGAGGGTTGCGTCGTCGAGGGCGAGCGTGCCCACCACAAGGGCGCCCTTGAACTTCGCCTGCACCATGTCGGCCCAGACGTCGGGAACGATCATCTGTGCCGTGGTGGTCTTGCCGGTCGCCATACGGCGGCCTCCTTACTCGGACGCGGCAGACAGCCGCGCGTACAGATCGGGGTCGGACTGGTGCAGCGCGACGCGCTCGGCGTAGCCCATGCGCGCGAACTGCTCGGCCGTCGGCGGCGCCGGGGCGCCTGCGGTGAAGTCGGCGCCAGCGCGGGCGGGGCCGACGGGGGCGCCTTCGGCGCGCAGGTGAGGGCTCGCCTCGACGGCGGCCTTGATGACGTCGGCGAGCTTGTCGCTGAACCCGGTGTCGTCGGGGTCGAGGGCGGCGAGCTGCTTCTCGACCGTGCGGGAGTCCAGCAGGCGGGCCGGGTCGGCGCCGGCGCCGTGCGCGGCCTGGTGCGCGGCCAACTCCACGCGCAGGCGGCGGGCTTCGGCCTGCGCCTGGTCGCGCTCGGCGGTCGCCTGCGCGGCGAGCGCGGCCGGGTCCTGCTCGGCCGCCGCGCCGTTGGGGTCCAGCACGCGGCGCAGGCCGGCGAGCAGCTCGTCGCGCTCGGCCCGGGCCTGCTGCGCGGCCTGCTCGGCGGCGGTGGCGCGCTGCTCGGCGGCCGGGTCGACGGCCGGTACCGCCGGCGCGGCCGTCGCTGCGCCTGGCGGTGTGGCGGGCGGCGTCGGTGCGGCAGGCGCCGCGGGGGCCGTCGGCGCGGTGCTCGGGGTTGCGGACGGGGCGTTGGACGGGGCGGTGGGCGTCGCGGGGCTCGGGGTGTCGGGCATGGGTGGTCGTGCCTTCCGTGACCGTGTCGGGGCATGAAAAAGGGCCCGCCGACCGGCGGACCCTGGGAGAGAAGAAGGGGCGGGGCTACGTGGCGGCCTCGCCCGGGAGCGGGCGGCCCTTGGCGTATCCGCGGACCCACGCGCTACGGCGCAGATCGCCGGACGGGTACGGGCAGTCGGTGACCGGTCGGCGGGCGAGGCCGGCGTCGCGGCCGGCGTTCAGCGCGCGCAGCAGCTCCACGCGGGTCATAGCGCCTCCTCACAGTCGGTTCTGCCGGTCGTCGCGCGCCTTGCGGGCGGTGTCCGCCGCGGCGCTGCGCCGGCCGGTGATCTGCTCGGTGTACTCGTTCAGCGTAGTACGCGGGTGATCGGCCCACCAGCGTTTCAGCTCCTCCGACGCGCGGGCGTAGGCGATGTGCGCCGGCCCGGTGAACAGGCTGATCGGGTCGACGCCGGCGGCCTCGGCCTGGCGGGACAGCAGCACGCCGCGCAGCGCGTCCTCGGCTTCGAGCCACTGCGCATACACGTGCTCGCGGTACATCTCCCGTATCTGCTCGCGGGTGTACGCACCGCGGGCCGCTGCCGCTTCCGCCTCGCGTTCGGCGATCCAGCGCTCGGTGGCGGACAGGCCGGCGTACGGGTCGTCGGGCCCGTCGAGCGCCAGGTGCCCCCAGTCGTCCGGATCGCCGGCCGGGGCGAGCAGCTCCTCGACCGCGGCCCGGTCGGAGAGCTGCCCGGCGACGGTGTGCGCCCCGCGCCCCGGCGGCGTCTGGGCCGTCGGCGGGTACCGGGCGTCGAACTCGGCGGCGATCCGCTCGGCGTCCTCGCGGGTGGCGTAGCGCAACGCCCACCCGAGCACGTCGTCGCCGACCTGATCCAGGTCGGGCCGCAGCCGGCCGGCGGGGAAGGTCTCGGCGAGCAACTGCCGGCGGTCGGCCTCGGCCGCGAGCGCATCAAGTTCGCCGGCGTCCGCGTGGCGGGCCCGCTCGGCGAACTGGGCGTCCGACAAGCCGATCAGGTCCCGGCGGGCCCCGGGCAGGCCGGCGTCGAGGTCCCGCCGGTCCATCTCGGCCATGACCCGCAGCACGTCGTCGTCCCCCAGGTGCGGCACCGCGCGGGCGAGTTCGTCGTCGCTGTACGGGGTGAGGTCGCCCACCAGCCGGCCGCCGGGCCGGATGCGGTCGAGCACCGCCTGCTCGTCACGCCGCTCGACCTCGGCAGCGATACGGCCGAGGTCCCGGTCATCCAAAACGCCCGGGCGGATGGCGGCGCCGAGCTGCTCGTCGGTCATCTCCCGCAGCGTGCCGTCGTCGCCGGCGCGCACGCGGGCGGCCTGCACGACGTCGGACGGCGGCGTCGGGGCCGGCGTGGGCAGGTTCGAGGCGCCGGGCTGCTCACGGTGGCGCAGACGGCGCAGGTCCGGGTGTGCGGCGAGGTGGTCGCGCATGGCGCCCTGCCACTGGCGCACCTTGGCCTCGGCCGCGCGCTTGCCTTCGGGCGTGACGGCCGCTGCGGCCCGGCTCTTGTACTTCCTGATGTGCCGCTCGATCTCGCGCTGCCGCTGACCGGCCCTGTAGCCGGCCGGGTCCGCCGCGGCGTCCCCGGTGCGGGTGATGCCCGGAGCGTAGGCCGACACGCTGTGCCGGCAATTCGGGTGCTGCAACCCTGCCCGGCGGGCTTCGTCCAGCGATCCGGCGACGTGCACACGGACCATGCGCCCGTCCTCGGTCGCGTGCTCGACATCGACCAGCCGGGGCCCGTCCGGGCCGCCGATGGACAACACGGCCCGTTCCCACGGCCGGCACAGCGGGCACTCGCGCGGGGAGTTGGACACGACGACCAGGTCGACGCCGGCGGCGGCGAGCGTGGTCATGTGCGCCTCGGTCGCCGCGCGGCCCACGCTGGTGCGTACGGCCATCTCGGCGTACGCGGTCAGGGACCAACGTCGGCCGGAACGGTCCCGGAACGAGGACACGCCCCGGTCGGCGAACCGGGTCATGGCCTGCTGCGTGGCCTGCCGGCGCGTCTCGACACCCAGCAGCGGGGCCGCGGTCACCTCGGCGACGACCTGCCGGTAACCGTCCTCTACCGCCCGCAGAATCCCGCGGTGCGTGGCGGTGACCGTCTGGACGGTCTCGGCGGCGAGGCGGTCGACGGCGCCGGCCTGCGGGGTGTGCTCGGCCACGGTGCGCCGCTCGTCGTCCCTCAGCACGCCGAGTTCGGCCAAGGCGGAGTGCCGGCCGGACTCATACGCCTCGGCGACGACGCGCCGCACCTCCGGGCCGACCTGCTCGGCCAGGGTGTCAAGCAGGGCCTCGGCCGCGCGGCGCAACGGGGCCAGGGCAGCGAGCTTGGCAACCGCCCACCCCGGCGCCTCTAGGCCGGCGGCAAGCTGCCGCGCCACCACAGCGAGCAGGCGCTGCTCGACGTCGGCGTACAGGTCGGACGTCGTGGCGGCGAGGTACTCGACCTGGTCGGGGGACACGGGCATGTGAAGGTTCCCTTTCCCCCCGGATGGATGAAATTCATTGCGAAATGGTTCGCGTCTGCCTGGAGCGTCTAGAGATAATTTTTGAAATTATCGTCGCGCGTAGGTGAGAGTGCGCTCGTGTCTCCTTTTCGGCGTAAGCCTGTCTATGTGGAAGTTTGTTGGTGTCGGCATGTCAAGTTCCTTGGGTTCCGACAGTCCAAGCGCAGCCAGCGAGAAGAGGTCGTGAGCGGCTGGGGTGAGCCGTTGTTCATCGGATCGAGGATGGGGTCAAAAGATGTAGAGGCATGGGTACCTGTGGAGGTGCTTCCAGAAAGTAAGTGGTCGCCGCAGGGGTATGCTCCTGGTCGGCGACATGTGCCAGAGCGGCTTGATTTGTGTATCGGTAGGGCTCGGGATTGGGCGGATAGGATTCCTGTAGAAATTTCCAAAGTGAATCGCCTGATTCGTCGATTCAATGTGTTCGGGGCTGCGCTGAGCGCCGTGGCGGGGGCTTTCAGCATTTCGCAAATCACTCGTTCCCCCGAGGTTTGGTGGCAAATCGTAAGCGCTGTGGCGGCAATTTCAGGCGCAATTTCTATCGCTGTGCCGTCGACTTTGGGATTGCGTGAGCGTGGCGAACAGCTCGTTGTTCTCGCCGGGGAATATTCTCGGCTTCTCGGTCGACTTTTGGATGCGCGCACAACTATTTTGTTGGGCGCGGAACCCGAGTCGCTGAATTCTCTGTATTCGGAATATGATAATTTGAAAACTAGGCGAGAGCCGTTGGGGATCGCGCGGGAAAAATAAAATCAATTCGTCGCGGTGAGTGGGAAAGTCCCGACCGGGTCCGGCGCGGCCTGCCCGGTCTCGGCGTGGATGCGCGCAACTTCCTCGGCAACTGCGGCGTTGTCCCAAGCGGGGTGAAGGATGCGTACCTTCGTGTCCGTGCTGAGGGCCTGTGCCTGCGCGAGCAGGGACAGGGTTTGCGCGGTGCTGGCGGGGTCCTCGGCGACACCGTCGCCGATGTCGACCGTCGGCCGTTCCGGCGTGATGCGGCTGCCGAACTGCGCCTGGTCGATGGCGAGCAGGACGTACAGGATGTCAGCGACACCGCGGCGCCAGTACCGCGCCTTCTTCCCTCGGGTCACCATCGACCGGTGGTCACGCGCGGCGATCTCCGTTGCGGTGACCGCTGCTCCGTCTCCGTCGAGTCCGACGGACGCAGGGGAGTAGCCGGCCGCGGCCGTGGCCTGCCGCACGATCGCCTCAGCCGTCGCTCGGTGCTCCTCGACGCGGATGGCGAACTGGGACAGGGTGATGCCCGCGGCACCCTGTTCGGTGGGCGGGATGGCGAGCGTCTGCCAGACCTCCCGGTCGTCGTCGAACTCCGCGCCGCGGCCGGGTCCGTTGTTGCGCAGGTACCCGTCGGGCACGATCAGCCGCGCCCGGGCGAGGCGGACGTCGCGCAGCCATGACGTCCACGTCTCGTCGAGCGCGTCGAGCAGGTCGTGCATCCCCTGTAGGTCACTGCGGCCCCACGGGGCGCCGCGGTGCCGCCGGTTGGGCGCGATGTTCGGCACGTACACCGCGGTCAATAGGTCGACCCCGGTCTCGATGCTGTCGCCCTCGGGCCCGAGAGAGTTGGCGAGAACGGCCGTGTCCGGATGTTCGGCGAGCGGGACGCGTCGGCCGAGCTGGTCGTCGGTGCCCTCGTACAGACCGTGCAGGATGCGGCCCCGTTCATGCCGCTCCAGGTGGCGCCATACCGTCGACGTCGTCGAGGGCAGGACCCGCCAGAACGTCACAGCCTGCATGATCCCGAACGACCACTCGGGTACCGCCTGGTCGGGGTGCACGGCGGTGAGTAGCGGCCGGTCGGGGGCCGCTGCCTTGTCCCACGTCACCCGCAGGAACACCCCCGACAGGGCGGCGGCGGTCTCTGCGGCGGCGAGCAGCAGCTCGGGCACGCCCCCGGCGTCGAGCAGCTCGCCGAGGCGGTCCTGCGTCGCAGTGTCCGCCACGGTGACGACGGGGGTATCGGCGAACAGCAGGTCGGCGGACGTCTGGGCGATCTCGCCGGCGAGCGGGATGTGCAGCCGGTGCTCGCGCCGGTGAGGGTGGCGCTGCTGACGGCCCCACAGGCGCCGGCGGCCGTCGTGCCGGTGCTGCGGAGCGTGCCGGTAGACCTCGGCGAGCCGCTTGGGATCGCCGCTGTACCACGCATCGTCGACCTTGATGTCGGCGTAGAGCGGGACGACGCTCCGGGGCGGCCAAGCGGTGCCGTTGTCGGGCAGGGGCACGTCGCTACCTCCGATCCGGATGCGTCAGGCGACATGGGGCAGGCGCACCGATGACAATGTCACGATTAGGCAACGGGCTTGCTGTTGAGGTGAGGCGAGTGGGTCGCATCTGCCACGCTGTTTTCGCAGCTTCACTTCACGACACCAAGGGCTGGCACCCCAAGCACCGTGCAGCCTTCTGTGAGGCTCGGAGCGAGAGCGTTGTTCGCTTCTGCTCTGCATCGTATAAGCGCCAGTGGTACGGCGCTGTAAACGAGATTCAGCGGTGCTTAGGGTGACGCTTCTCGGTTCTGGCCACTTGAAGGTGGCCGGGCCGAGTCTGCCCGTCAACCGGCCCGGCCTCTCCGCAGAGAAGGAAGCCGGTGTATATGGAAACGGTTGGTTGGGCCACAGTAATCGTGGGGTGTCTTGGGGGCTGCGCTTTGGTCGTTGGCTATGTCCTGGATTTGATCCCGGCGTTGGCCGTGAAAGCGATAGAAGCAATCTGATCCCTTCGTCAGATACGCGCTGCCTGGCGCGGGACGGACTAGCGGGAGGAATTCAGATGATCGGCTCGGGGGAGTCGATCGTTCAGCGGCTCCCCCGATGTGGTGAGCAGGTGGCGCCACTCGTGCGCGGTGGAGTGCACGACGTAGCGCAAGGCGTCGAGGGAGTGGTCGGCGTTCTTGGTGGGCCGGTCTTCCCCCTTGGCTGTCGCGGCCGGGTCCCAGGAGTACCCGGGGACCTCGTCGAGCAGGTCGGCGCACGACTCGTGCACGTACAGCAAGCCGCCGGCAAGAGCGGACGCCACCGACCGGATACCGCCCCGCACGTCGTTGTCAGCCCGTGTGACGCCGGGGTGCCCGTCGGTCCAAAGCTGGGTGATGAGACTGGCGGCCGACGGGTCGATGAACGTCCATTCCGGCTCGACCTGGTGCCGACCTAGCCACGACCGGACGGCCGCGCTGTACTGCGCGTCGGTCATCTGCCGGTGCGCGAGGCGGGAGTCGTGGCGCCACTCCGAGACGGCGTACAGTCGGCCGTCTTCGCCGAGGCCGAGCAGGACCGCGGCGAAGGGGTTGGTCGTGCCGTAGTCGATGCCGAGCCAGTAGCGGCGCATCGTGGGCAGGGCGGCGACGACGTGCCGCTGCTCGTCCCACATGTCGTAAACGGCGCCCTCGGCGACGACCCACGCGCCGTCGATCATGCGTCGGCGCCATAGGCCGACGTACTCGGCGGACAGGTCGGCGAGGTACTGCGGCGTCAGGCTGGGGTTGTCGGTGAGGCGGAAGTGCCACGCGCGCAGGTTCAGCTCGTGCGTCCGGTCGAGGTACCCGACCTTCGCCCAGTGGCGGGGCGAGTCCGGGTTCGTGGTGCCCAGCAGCCGTGCCCCGGGCACGGACAGCCGGGCGAGGAGTTGCGCGAAGAACGCTTCGGGCAGCAGCGTGATTTCGTCGACGTAGGCCAGTGCGGCGGTCAGGCCACGTAGTCGGCCCTCGGCTCGCGCGTCGCTGGCGCCGATCAGGTGCACCGTGTGCCCGAGCACGGTTGCCGTGGTGGCGCCGCGGGTGTGGCGGACCTCGGAGGCCACGGCCCCGAAGAGAGCCGGGTCCTGCAACGGTTCGATGATGTTGCGTTCGATGGTCTGCAAGCTGCGTCCGCAGATCAGAATCAGCCCGGAGGCGGGCGCGCGGCGGATGCCGAGCAGCAGCGCGACCAACGATGCGATCGTCTTTCCGGACCTGACGGAGCCGTGCCAGATCGAGATCCGGGCGCGGGCCGATTCGCGAATGGACCGCAGTTGTTTGTCGGACAGGGGGGCTGACGTGGGCCGTCACCCCCCGTCGCCGTCACCTCCGTCCGGTCCGATCAGGACGTCGGCGAGCTTGTCGAGCAGCGATCCGCCCGTACTCGCCCGGCCATTGGCGCGGGCGAGTTCGGCGATCCGGGCGTGCACGTCCGCCAGGGCGCGGGCGGCGGTGGCGTGGTCGCGGGCATCCCGCGCGGTCTCGGCTCCGCCGGCGCGGGCGACTTGGCCGAGGGCACCGTCGAGGGCCTCATCGGCGAGCAGCTCGCGCCGCGCGGCGGCGTCGGCGCGGCGGGCCTCGGTGGCGGCGGCGACGCGGGCACCCCCGGAGAAGACCAGCCCCTCCTCGCGAGCGATCTTTGACACGGTCGAGGCGCTGCGTCCTATGGCACGGGCGATCTCGTTACGACTCTTCCCGTCGGCGTGTAGTCGCCGCACCCCTTGGCGATCGCGCTCAGAGATCGAAGCAGCTATCGGCCCGTCTCCTCAACTCGCGAGTAAGGGCTGAGACGACCACAATACAGGCGTGGATTTCATCGATCTCGCCGTCAAGGTTGGCACTGGCGCCTTGGGCGGCGCCGCCGCTTCGTTGTTCTTGGCTGGCTACGTAGCTCAGCGTCAGGAACTAGGGAAGCAGCGAGCGGCGGACCTTGATGCGCTTCGTTCATATACGGCTCAGCGGCTTTCGTACTTGGCGTTGCACTGGCATCGCTACTCGATAAAGAGAGATTATCCTCAGCAATTCTTGAATGACAGTGGTTGCAATTCCATGGCCGTCGAGTTGGTCAGGCTATCTTTGCGGCTTCCCCTCCGAAGACGGCGACGTATCCGGCAACATCTCATCGCGATCTTCGGCGAGTTGACAACGGCCTGTGCGGAAGAGTTCGCCATGACTACGGAGTTTGACGGCACCCACGCTTTTATCGAGAAATCGAGGGGAACCGCTTGGCGTATGATCCCGCCTGACTCCTGGCTGGGCGCGCAGTTGAGCGCCATGAAACGACTTGGCGACGTGGGCGGTGGAACTCTCCGCGCGTTCGCCGAATCGTTGCATGACAAGGCGAAGTATGACGCGGTGCGGCGTGATTTCGAGGCTCTGCTTAGAACCGTCGGAGGGCGGCCCAACTTCACAGAGAGAACGCGCCGCAGCAACGCGTGAAGGGAGGTGAAGGCCGCCTCACCGGAACCGCGAAAGGGGCGTCTGGGCACGCCGGAGGTGCCATCTACGGTAGGTCACGGAAAGGTAACGGCGCAAGGGTGTTGGGGGCGCGCGGTGAAGAGGGCGCCCTGCTGGGCGTCCGCGGCCATGCCGGCGAGGGTGAGCTGCTGGCCGCCCTGGGGCGACACCACCCGGCCGCGCGCCATGTGCCCGGCTCGGCGGGCAGCGGGTCGGCGGCAAGTGCGGTGCCGCGCCCGTCGGCGCCCCCGGCCGCGCAGAAGGCGGCCGAGGGCGACCAGCGGACAGCCTGAGAAACCGTCACCCTGCGGGTGCCGTGCGCTCCAGCGCCGCCACCAGGACGGGCAGCGCGGCCCACGTCCACACCCGCAGGCCGTGCTCGTCGAGAGCCACCGGCGCGGGGCAGCGCGGTCCGGTGCCGCACGTGATCGCCGGGGCCCCGTCCGGCGGGGTGTGCAGGGTGAGTTCGCCGCCGCACCAGGGGCACGGGCGGTCGGGGATCGGGGTGGTGCGCTGGCCGATGCCGAGTTCGCGCAGCAGCCGGGCCGCGCAGGTGCGGGCGGTGCGCCGGGCCTCGTACAGCAGGTACGCCGGCAGCGGGACGAACGGCGGGGCGGCGAGCGTGCCGTCCGGGCGCGGTTCGGGTTCGGTGTCCTCGGCGAGCACCCGCCCCTCGATGTACAGGGCGGCCCAGTGCACGCCGTGCGCGCGGCTGCCGGGGTCGGTCTCGCTGCGGTAGGTCCAGCGGCGCGGGTCGCCGGGGGCGAGGTGCTGCTGTGCCTCGGCGGCGACGATGTCGGCGAGGTCGAACAGGTCGCGTTCGATGGTGAGGCCGGTGTCCAGTGCGCCGAGGTTCAGCGGGGCCGGGTGCTGGCGCAGGACCAGGGGCGCGCGCTCCTCGGCGGCGGGCGGCTCGTCGGTGGCGGGGTTCAGGGTGTGCGCGAGCTGGCGGGGCGGCCAGGTGTCGGCGGGCGGCGGGGTCTCGATGGCGAGCAGCAGATCGCCCCAGTGCTGGCGGACGGTGCGCAGCGCGGCGGCGGTCTCGTGGACGGCGGCGGGGGGACGGGTCACCGGCACCGCCCCGGGACGGGCGTACGGGCTCCGACGTGGTGGCGGCCGCTGATGGGTCCCGTGCGGCAGCGGCACGTACCCTCCGGGTGGCCGGCGGCGCCTGCCGGGCCCGGCGCGCCGTCGTCGGCGGGGTGCTGCCGGCGTTCGTCGAGTTGCCGCTGTAGCCGGTCGCGGTCGGCCTCGGTCTCGATGATGGCCTGCTCGGCGGCGTCGATGCGGCGCAGCAGCCGACGGGCCGCGGCCTGCTGTCCGACCGCGCCGCGCCGGGCCTTGTCGCCCTCGGCGAGTTCGGCCTCGACGTGCTCGCGCAGCGCGGCGGCGTCGGCGGTCCTGAGGGTGCCGCGGTCGGCGAGGTCCAGCAGAGCCGCGAGGGATGCGCGGCGGGCGGCGCGCGTCTGCTGGGCTGCGGACGGGCGGGGGTGGCGGTCGCGTCGGGAGTGGTGCGGGGTGTTCACGCGGCGCCTCCGGTGACATCGAGTGCGGTCGGGCTGATCGGGCCGGGGTCGGCGGCTTCGGCGAGCCGGTCGAGTGCGGTCTGGTGGTGTACGGGGTCGAGTTCGCATCCGGCGGCGTGCCGTCCTTCGAGGGCGGCGGCGAGCAGGGTGGTCCCGGCGCCGGCGAACGGGTCGAGGACCAGGGCCCCGGGCTCGACGACGCGGACCACCGACCGCAGCAGGTCGAGCGGTTTCTGGGTGAGGTGCCGGCGGCGGTGCGCCCCGGGGTCGGTGGCGCGGGGTGCGCGGGCGACGTAGTAGCCGGGGAGGCAGGGGCCGGCGAACGGGCGCGGGCCGTTGGTGCCCCAGACGAGGAACTCGGCGTTCTGGGTGAAGCGGCCGAGTTGCGGGCGCGCGTCCGGCTTGATCCACGGCACGATGCCGCGCCATACCCACCCGCCGGCCTGGAGGGCGTCGCTGGCGGCGGGGAGTTGGCGCCAGTCGGTGAACATCGCGAGCACGCCGCCGGGCTGGACGACGCGGGCGGCCTCGCCGAGCCACAGCGCCATCCAGTAGCCCCACGAACGGGGGTCGCGGTTGTCGCCGGTGAAGTCGGGCAGGTGGTGGTGGCTCTTGAGTCCGCTGTACTTGCGGCGCGTGCTGGCGTTGCGGTCGGAGCGGAGCATGCCGCCGGAGCTGTACGGCGGGTCGGTGATGACGGCGGCCGCCGTCGCGGTGCCGAGCGAGGTGAGCCAGGCGAGGGCGTCGCCGCGGTGCAGCGCGGGCTGCGGGGCGTCGGTCATCGGGCCGTGCCTGCCTTCCGTACGGGGGCGCGTCGCGGGCGGCGGGTCAGCAGCCGGGCGGCGAGGCGCCGGGCCGAGCGCGCCTCGCGCGCGCGAGGCGCGACCGGTCGCGCGGGCGGGGTGAGGGTGAGGTGCCATCCGTCGGCGGTGAGGTGGTCGGCGAGGGTGGCGGCGGTGCGGGCGGCGAGGTGGGGCGGGAGGCCGAGGGTGTCGGTGAGGTGGGCGGCGAGCGCGGCGCGTGCCGCGGGCGGGATCATCGGTGGTCGCCTCCGGTGGTGTGGCGGGCGCGGACCGGGCGGGGTGCGGGCGGTCGGCGCATCAGGCGGGCGAGGTCGTCGTGCCGGGCCTCGGCGTGCTCGGTGAGGACGCGGTCGACGAACGCGGCGGTGTCGGCGTCGAGTCGGGCGTCGACGCGGGCGCGGTGCTCGGCGGCGGCTCGGTGGCGGGCGGGGCCGTCGACGGTGGCCAGGGTGTGCCAGGTGCCGCCGCGATGGCGGGCGATGACGACGTGCGCGCCGTTGTCGGCCCATTGCCGGGCTTTGCGGCGTACCTGGCGGCGGTCGGCGTTGTGCCACACCAAGGGGCGGGCGGTGCCGGGCCAGGTGGCGGTTGCGCGGTAGTCGGCGGTGTTGCGGGTGGTCTCGGTGGCGTGGTGGTGGCGTCGGCGGCTCACTCGGCGGTCTCCTGGTCGGCGCGGGTGGCCGCGTCGACGCGGCAGGGGTGCGGGGTGGCGCGGGTGCCGCGGCCCTTGCCGTGGCGGCGGTAGCCGGTTCGGCACGGCTCGTCGGTCTGGGCGCCGCACCAGGTGCACGGGTGGTCGAGCGGGTCGGGCTGTCCGTCGGACCGCGCGGCGTCGCGGGCGGCCCGTACGGGGCGGAAGGGGGCGAGCTGCCGGGCGGCGTGCTCGGGCAGCGCGCGGCGGGGGCGGCCGTCGGCGGAAGAGAGCAGGGCGGCGACGCGCTGCTGCCCGGCGGGGTCGAGGGCCGGGCGGTACTGCACGGGCGGCGTGTGGCCGGTGGCGACGGCGGCGCGGGTGGCCAGGAGTTCGGCGCGCCACGCGGCGGGGTCGTCGGGGTCGGCGTCCGGTAGCGGGTCGGTGTGCCGGTTCATCAATTCGGCCCGGTACGGCGCCCACGTGGCGAGGACGTCGTGTGGCTCGATGGCGCGGTACTGCGCGCTGCGGTTGCCGCCGTGCTGCTCGTAGTAGCGGCGTACGGCGTGCGCGACGTCCCATCCGACTTCGGGACGGGTGGCGGGGAGGTCGGCGAGGGCGCCCGTCCATTCCTCGATGGTGCGGGCGGCTTGCCGGGGGTCGGCCAGGGTGCGGCGTATCCGGCTGTCGAGGCGGCCGGCGTACGCCAGCAGCGCGGCGATTTCGCGGTCGATCATCAGGCGGAGCCCTTCTGCGCGGAGAGGAGGGCGAGGCCGGCGGCGAGGTTGTCGGCGTAGGCGTCCGCGGCCGCCGGCCGGGCCGGGGCGGCGGCCGCGGGCCGGGCTGCGGGAGAGCGGTCGAGGTCGGCCCACACGCGCAGCCAGTAGCGGGCCGGTTTCGGCGGCGCGCCGGGCACGGAGCGGTGGGCGGCGAGGTCGACCAGGGCGGCGGCGCCGTGCCGTCGTAGGAGCTGCCCGAGGTCGTGCTGCTCGCCGAGGCCGAGCGTCCATCGGACCTCGACGCCGGCGGCGGCGAGCGCCTCGGCCAGGTGCCGCAGCGCGCCGACGGCGGCCGGGGATGGCGGCGTGCTCGCGCGCGGCTGCTGTTCTGCTTGGTGCTTGCGTTCAGATGCGTTCTGGGGTCCGAAATCCGGACCGGTGGGGGTCCGGTGCCCGTACCCCTCGGGTCCGGAATCCGCACCCCCCGGGGTACGGTCCTCGGACCGGTCCGGATTCTGTACCGGTCCGGGGTCCGGACCCGCGAAACGGGCATCTTCGGACGCTGGCCGGGTGTGCCCGACGGCGTGCGGAAGGCGGTAGCAGGTCTCCCCCCGCGGGCCTTTCACCCCGTCGACGATGGCGAGTTCACCGGAGGCGAGCAGCTTGTCGACGGCGGCGACGACGGTGGAGCGGGCGGCGCGGGAGCGCTGGACGAGCATGGCGGTACCGGCGTAGGCGGTGCAGGCCGGGCCCGTGCACCGGTCGGCGATGGCCAGCAGCACCGTACGGGCTACCCCCTTGGACTCCGACCGGGTCCATACCCAGTCCATGGCATCTAGGGTCATGGCGCCGCTCCCGCGGCCACGGCCCAGGACTCATGGACGTTCACGCCATGCCCCCGTCGGTAGCGCCGGGGCCGGTGGCCTCGGCGTGCTCGGTCGGCTGCTCGGCGACGACCTCGCCCTCGACGTATGCGGGTACCGCGTCGATCCCGTCCGGGCCGGTGTCGCGCCGTACGCTCTCGTCGTGCGCGACCGCGCGGGCGAGTTCCGCGGACTTCGGCAGCAGCTTGAACAACTGCCGGACGCAGGTCTTGCGGGCCATGGCGTCGTAGTCGGTGGTCCACGGGCCGCGGTCCTTGGCCTTGGACCTCTGCCGGATGCGTTCGACTTCGCCGCCGCTGAGCACGACGAACGCGCTTCCGCCGTTGGTCATCCGGGCGACCGCGTAGTACTCGGTCGGCTGTCCCCGGTCGCCGCGGGCCGGCCGGTGCCGCAGTACGGGGGCGAGCCCGTACTCGAAGTCGAAGTCGTCGTTCTCGTAGACGGTGTGGGCGTCGAGTCCGGCGGCGAGCGGGTGCTGCCAGAACAGCCGGACCATGCCCTGGTAGCCGATGACGAGCTGGACCTCGTAGGCGCCGAGCTGCTTGTTCCAGAACGGCAGCAGGTACGCCTCCCCGCTGACTCCGCCCGGTTCCAGGCCGAGCTGGGCGCAGGTCATCAAGGCCCCGCCGAAACTCTCCTGCGTGCACTCGGCGAGGTGTTCGACGCGCCGTAGCTCCGTCAGCGCGATACGGGCTATGCGCTCCGGGCTGGCGACGTGGGAGGGCAGGGCGCGGGCGATTTCCCCGCGCATGGAGTGCACGAACGCCACCAGCGGCGGCGGCGTTCCGCGGTCGGCGCGGTGGCCGACGTTGGCGGTCTGGGCGCGCTTGGCGACGCGCGCGGCGAGGTTGGTGCTCAACGGGCGGACTCCTTCGCGGCGGGGACCAGCAGACGGCGGGCCCTGTTTGTGGCAACTGAAACGGGCTCCACTCCGACATCGAAGTTGGCGCCATCAGGTGTTCGAGCGACGCGCGCGGCCGATCGGCAGGTCACAGACAAAGACGCAGCTAGAGGCGGCCGTCTCGCACTCAGGCCCGTTGCTGGCTCTCCGTCGGAGGTGGGGCCAGAACGGATGTCGATCAGGCCCAAAGTGGGGCCAACTGAACTTGCCGAGAACAGGGCCCGGAAGGCGCGATAGCGGGCGGGGTGCTCGGCGGCCAGGCGGGCGGTGTCGAGCACGTCGGCCGGGCGGGTGTACTGGGCGGCGAGCCCGGGACAGGCGGCGGAGAAACGTTTCGGCGAGAAGGGGCCGTTCTGCTTCCACGTGTAGGCGACATCACCGCGCACCGTGACGACTTCGGCCCGGCCGGCGATGGCCTTGAGGCGGTTGTCGACCTCGCGCAGCGCGTCCGCGGTGCGCTCCTGGCGCTGCTTCAGCTCGCGGTGCCGCTCCAGCAGCGGCAGCACCTCGCGCGGGTCGGCGACCGTCACCGAGCCGGGCGCGACGTCGTAGAGGTGGGCGAGTAGGTCGGCGGTGGCCGCCGAGCCGTCGACCGGAGGCGGCGCGCGGTCGACGACGCGCTGCCAGAACGCGCCGACGATCTGCACCAGGTGCTCGATCAGGCCCTCGTCGCGCTCGACGCGGTGAACGATCAGCCGGTTGCCGCCGAGCAGCGCGGCGACGTGGGCGTGACCGTAGCCGGTCACGGCGAGGTACCAGTGGGTTTGCAGCGCCGGGCCGTCCGGCACGCCGAGCAGCCACTCGTCGAGCTGGTACGCGGACCGGGTCTTGATCTCCAGCAGTGACGCGGGTAAAAACGCGGACGGTTCCGCGACAAGGCGGTCGACGGTGGCGAGCATCCACCGGCGGTCGACGTGCGCCAGCATCCCCGGGCCGTCGACCACGCGCAGACCGGTGCGCTCGGCGAACACCCGGGCGATCACCGGCTCGTGCGCCAGACCCCAGAACGCCGCCTCGTCCAACTCAGGCGAGCGCGGGCGGCCGGGCAGGTCGCCGACCTTGTCGAGGTAGACCTCAAGGGGCGAGACGTGCTCGTCCATGCCGAGTACCGCGGCGACATCGGAACCGCCCACGCCCGTGCGGCGGGCGGCGAGCCACCGCTCGCGCTCCACACCCGGGGCGGTGACGACGACGCCGGCAGGGGTGACGGCCGCCGGCCGTTCCGGCGCGGCCGTCACTGCGGGCGCCCCACGTACCGGGCGTACACCCGGTGTTCGGCGACGCCGGCCTCGGTGACCGTCCGGGCGACGGCCTCGAACGAGCCGGCCGGGGCGTACGCGGCCAGCTTCGCGGTGCGTATCGCCTGCGCAGCCGACGCCGCGCGGCTGTTGGTCTCCGTGCGCTGGACGACCCCCCACTCGCCGGGGCGTGCCTTCAAATCCTGCGCGTTGCGGTCGTGCTTGGTGTTCTTGCCCGCAGGCGGCGGGCCGATGAACTCGACGCTCATGTGACTCACTCCCCGTACTTCGGACATGCTCGTCCCGCTGCCAATCCGGGCGCACCGGCTCGGGCGCGCGGGTGGACACTTCGCCCCCTTGTCTCTGTAAACGGACAGATACAGTCATCGCGCGTAGCGTGTAAGGGACTTGTGAGGCCCCTGTCTGCTTCCGGTGATGGCGGTAACGGTAGGTGGCTTGAACTGGGCCGTCAACGAACTTCGGCCGCGTGCCGCGCACGTCGCCGACTGGTTCAATGAGCGCGTTCCCGTAACGCGACAGGGACGGAGATGGGACATGTGGGAATCCGGCACCCCGTTCGGCGACCTGGTGCGGGAAGCGGTCGCAGAGAGCACGTACCGGGAACTAGCTGGAAAGGCGATCGATCCGAGGACCGGTTACCGGACGTCGCATCAAACCCTGTGGAAGATCGCACACGACGAGCCGGTCAAGATCAACCCGCCATTGGTCCGCGCCGTCGCCGCCGCGGTCCGCAAGCCGGAGCACCTCGCGCAGATCGCGGCGGCGCAGCAGTACGTCGGCCTGGTCGCCGGTGACCCGCTGGGCGCGAGCACGCCCGAAGCTGCTGTCGTCGTGGCGCACGTGCCCGGAATAAAGCCGGAGCATATGCCGTTGGTGCATGATCTGTTGAAGAGGTGGGCCTCGGGTGATGCCCCCGAGGCGGAGGCGGAACGGGTCGATCCCCCAGGGGGGTGACGTTGGGTGCCTGTTCGTGTACTCTCGGTGTTGTCCTTGTATCGAACAGGCATTCGGGCGTGCCGTGCCATGTGCCGAGGGGGCGCCACTTGATCACCGTTAGACGAACCCGACTCGACGACGGAGCGTTCGTTGCCCTGCGTTCGACGGCCGATGACTTAAGGATCGTCATAGACGACCGGCACATCACCCCGGCCGGCGCGACCGCTCTCGAACGGGCGTTGAACGGCCTTGCCCCCGGCCGCGGCCGCCGGCAGACCCAGAAGCCCGACCCGGGCAAGCGCCACGACTGAGCCAGTGAGCGACCAGGGCCGCGCGGCGGACGCCGCGCGGCCCCTTTCGCTGATGCTGCACAGTCGCCGACGTACGGCGAGTGGCCCGTGAAACATGCCTGCTGGTGCAGGTCAGGAGCGGTGCCGTGTGAGCCCGGTGTGAGCCCGGACGCCTATGGACGGATCGTCATGGGCTGTGATCGCCGGGCAGCCGCACCTGTGCTGACCTGCGTATGTGTCACGGGTCATCATTGATCGTCATCATCTGACACGCTCTCATCTGGACTTTTAATCCATTGGTTCAGGGTTCGAGCCCCTGACGGCCCACCGGATCGGCCCCAGGTCAGAGCGTTTTCGGCCTGGGGCCGATGGTGTTCGACGGCGGTTCAGGATCGCCGGCTCGCCCGATGCTGGGCCGAAGTGCAGGCAATCACGGTGTTAGGCCCGGGCCCAGGCGGCCGGGGCCGAGCGTTCGCCTTTGGCGCTGGTCCGGCCCTGGTGGCGGGGCAGTGGTCGGCGGACGGCTGCCTCCTCGGCGTCGCCGCCGATTTCCGGCCAGGGCCTTTACTTCGCCGCCCGTGCCACCAGGGACGCCAGGCGCTGTGCCAGGGCCTCGTCCAGGGGCGCGTGGTCCAGCAGCAGGCGGTACCACAGCACGCCGTAGACCACGTCGACGAGCAGGTCGAGGTCGGCGTCGGGGGCGACCTCGCCGCGGGTCGCGGCTCGGTCGAGGATGCCGCGGAGGGCGGCGCGGCGGCTGAGGAGGAAGCGGTCGCGGAAGGCCGTGCCGAAGGCCGGGTCGAGCACGGCCTGGGCCATGAGGCCGACGAGGACCGGGCGCTGGCCGCGCTGGCGGAAGGTGGCGGACAGGAAGGCGGACAGGTCGGCGTCCAGGGAGCCCTCGTCCGGGACGGCGACCTTCTCGGTGGCCATGTCGAGCATCGCGTCCAGCACCACGTCGGCCTTCGAGGGCCACCAGCGGTAGATCGTCTGCTTGCCGGCGCCCGCGCGCGCGGCGCTGCCCGGGACGGTCGGCCTCGCCGCCGTGAACGGCGCGCTGGAGCGGATCGTCCCGCCGCTGGCCGCCGAGCTGGGGCCGGTGCGGGTGAACGCCGTCTCGCCGGGGGTGGTGGACACCGCCTGGTGGTCGTTCCTGCCGGAGGACCAGCGGCGGGCGCAGTTCGCGGCCGCCGCGGACGGCGTGCCGGTCAGGCGGATCGGGCAGCCCGGCGACGTGGCCGAGGCCGTCCGCTACCTGGTCTCGGCGCCGTACGTCACCGGCACGATCCTGCCCGTCGACGGCGGGCTCACCGTCTCCTGAGGTCCTCCGGGCCCCGCCGCCGCCCGCCGTCTCCGGCCCCGTCCGCCGGTCTGCCAGGACCGTCCGCTCCGTACGCGCGGGACGGCGGCCGGGGCCCGGCGCGGTCCGGCCGCAGGCCCGGTGCCAGGGCCGCCGTGACCGCGACCGAGGCCGCCGCCAGCACCGCCATCGCCGTCGACGGCGAGGTGAGCTGCGCGACCGCGCCCGCCAGCGCCGCGCTCACGCCCTGCCAGGCGAGCATGCCCGAGGAGTGCAACCCGAGGGCGTGCCCGCTCAGGTCGGGCGGGGTCAGGGCCATCAGCCGCTCCTGGAGCAGCAGGCTCGCCGCGTACCCGACCGAGGCCACCGCGGCCGCCGCCACCGCGAGCGGCAGCGGCGGGCGCACGGCGAACAGCAGGTACGGCACGGCGAGCAGCAGGCGCAGCGGGGCGCCGAGCCGTTCCCGCCACCCGGGCGGTACGAACCGGCCGGTCAGCGTGTCCCCGGCCAGCATGCCGAGCGCGGCGGCCGCGAACAGCAGGCCCGCGCGGGACGGCGCGTACGGGACGAAGAGGGACTCGCAGCCGACGATCAGCCCGTTGGGCACCCACAGGGCGAGGTAGACGCGGCGGCGGGCCGGGGCGGACCACAGGAGCGCGTTGGTCCGCCAGGTCTCGGCGACCGACGGCCGGCCCGTCGCGCGCGGCGGCCGCCGGGCCAGGCCCAGCCGGGCGATCGCGCCCGCCGCGCCGTACAGGGCGGCGCCCGCGAGCAGCGCGCCGCGCGGTGACAGGGCGGCCACCAGGACGCCGCCGAGCGCGTACCCGCAGATCTGCGTCGTGCCCACGGCCATGTTCAGCACCGAGCGGCCCAGCAGGTAACCCTCCCGCGCCAGAACCTCGTTGAGCAGCCCGTAGCGCACGCCGCCGGCCACCGAGGCGGCCGTCCCCAGGCCCAGCAGCAGCGCGAAGCACGCCCACACGGGCAGCCCCGGGACGGCCTGGGCGGCGGTGCCCGCGCAGAACAGCCAGGCCACGGCCGCCAGCGCGGCGCGCGGCGGCAGCCGGTCGGCGGCCGACAGCAGCGTCAGCGCCCCGGCCACCTGCGCGAGGGCGGGCCCGAACATGGCGAGCGCGGACAGCAGCGGCGAGCCGGTGGCCTCGTACACCAGGGTGCTCAGCGCGAGCCCGCTGACCGTCTGACCGGCCACCTGCACCGTGGATGTCCAGAAAAGGGGTTTGAACTCCGGTGCACGGAAGAGTTCGCGATACGTGCGCATGCCCCAAGGCTCGGGAGAACGCGCCCTGGACCGTTACTGTTTCGCGGGGAGGCGAAACATGGGCTGGTGGCAGGTCAACGCCGACACCCTCGCCGAGAGCCGGTTCGTGCCCTCCGCCCTCGCCGAGACCACCGCGAGCCTGATGGTCCTGCACCGGGGCGAGGCCGCGCACCCGGGCGAGCGCGCCTGGCTCGCCGCGCACCTGCCCGCCTACCGGGAGCGGCTGGCCGCCGACCCGCTCACCGCACTGCTGGTACGGGCCGCCCTCGGGCGCCGCTGGATCGCCGACTTCCTCACCCCGACGCCCACCGGCGAGGCCGGGCCGGGGGACGGCGAGGCCGCGTTCGAGGAGGAGCTGGCCCGGCTGCGCGCGACGCCGCCGGACACCGCCCGCGCGGACCTGACCGTGTCGCTGCGCGGCCCGCTGCCCGCCCGCCTGGACCGCTCCGACCTGCCCGCGCGCGCCGCCGACCTGCTGGCGTGGGTGTGGCGGGAGACCGTACGGCCCACCTGGCCGCGGCGCCGCCGGATCGTGGAGGCCGACATCGTCGCGCGGACCCGGCAGGTGGGCCAGGGCGGGTGGGCGGCGGCGCTGGAGGGCATGCGGCCGGGGCTGCGCTGGCTGGGCGGCAGCCGCCTCCAGATCAACGCGTACGACAACCCGCCGCGCGAGATCTCCGGCGCTCGGCTGCTGTTCGTCCCCGTCACGCCGAAGGCCGGGTGGGTGTCGTGGGACCTGTCCGCCGCCGAGGGGGCCGGGGAGTCCGGCGGTCCGGCTCGGGCGGGCGCGGGTGGTGTAACTGGCAGGGCCAGCGGCGGCACCAGGCCCGGTCCGGTCGGCGCGGCCGGGGGCCCGGAGCGCTCCCGGCACCGGTACGCCGTGGTGTACCCCTGCGCGGGCCAACTCGCCGACCCGGAGCGGACGGCGGCGCCCGAGCCGCTGGGCAGGCTGCTCGGCCCCGCGCGGGCGGCCGTCCTCGTCCTGCTGGACGCCCCGAAGAGCACGACGCAGCTCGTGGCGCTCACCGGGCAGGGCCTCGGCTCCGTGGGCCGCCACCTGAAGGTCCTCCTCGACGCCGGGCTGGTGCTGCGGCGGCGGGCCGGGCGGTCGGTGCTGTACTACCGGACGGCCGTCGGCGACGCGCTGGTACGGGCCCAGGGCGAGCCCGCGGGGCGGCGCGGCGGGCTTTCGGCAAAGCACCGGGAAAAGACTTCGGAATAAGGCTCTTCGAGGTCTTTCCCCGGTAGGGTGAAGGCGCATGAACCCCGTGGTGCCCGCAGGGACCCCGCAGCGGAATGGGGACCGGACCGGCGAACACCCGTACCAGGCGGCGGACTCGGTGCTCGCCGCCCGCGTCGCCGCGCGCTTTCCACGGCTGCGTTACATGGGATCGAAGCACCGGCTGCTTCCCCGACTCGCCGAGGTCTTCGCGGACATCTTCGCAGACGCGCGCGGCGTACGCGGCGTACCCGGCGCGCGCGGCGTACGGGACCAGCGGGACGTGCGGGACGGACCCGCCCAGCGGGATGGAGAGGCCGGGCGGAACGGATCCGGGAAAACCGCCCTCGACGCGTTCAGCGGCAGTGGAGTGGTCTCCTACCTGCTGAAGTCCATGGGCTGCGCCGTCACCTCGAACGACTTCCTGAATTTCCCGTCCGTGATCGCCCGGGCGGCCGTGGTCAACCACGACCAGGCGCTCACCCCCGAAGACGTGGAGGCCATCACCGGGCCGGCCGCCGACGACCGCGACTTCATCCAGTCCACGTTCGACGGCCTGTACTTCACCGGCGAGGACCGCGCCTTCCTGGACGCCGCCTGGTCGCACATCGACCGCATGCGCGGCGCCAAGCGGGACCTGGCCATCGCCGCCCTCGTGCTGTCGGCCGCGCGCAAGCAGCCGCGCGGCGTCTTCACCGTCACCGGCCTGCGCTACGACGACGGCCGCCCCGACCTGCGGCTGCCGCTGCGCGACCACTTCCGGCGGCGCGCCGCCGAATACAGCCGCGCGGTCTTCGACAGCGGGCAGCCGTGCGCCGCGCTGACCGGCGAGGTCTTCGACATCCCGTCCGGCGGACACGACGTGGTGTACCTCGACCCGCCGTACGCGCCGCCCCGCGACGACAACTGCTACGTCAAGCGCTACCACTTCCTGGAAGGGCTTTCCGTCTACTGGCGGGGCCAGGAGATCATGGAGAACACGAAAACCAAGAAGCTGGCGAAGAAGCCCACTCCCTTCTCCTCAAAAAAGACCGTCGTGGACGCTCTCGCGCGTACCTTCGACACATTCTCCGAGTCGGTCATCGTCCTCTCCTATTCCTCCAACGCGGTTCCCGACGCGGACACGGTGAAAGGTCTGCTGTCCGAGGTGAAGGAGGACGTGCGCATGATTTCGGTGGATCATACGTATTCTTTCGGCACGCACCCGGCCGCGGCGCGCCGGGCGGCGCGCGAGTTCATCTTCGTCGGCCGGTAGCGCCCGCGGGCCGTTCGCTCGGGCCGCTGGTCGCGTCGTCCGTCGGGTCGTCGGCCGGGTCGTCGGCCGGGTCGTCGGTCGGACACTGCCGGGGCTGCCGTCTGCGCCGCCGCGGGCGGTCACCGGGACGGCGCAGTCCGGCCAGCCGCGCGGGCCGCCGCGGCCGGATACTGGCGGTCGGGCGGCCGTACGCCCGGTCCCCGCCCGGCAGCCGGACCCGCCCGGGAGGGGTCCCGGCGGCCTCCGACGACCCTGTAACCCCGACAGCCCCTGTGACCCCGAGGGCCGCCCCGATGCCCCGAGGCCCCGATGCCCCCGCAACCGGGCTGATGCCCGCAGGCCCCGGCAGGCCCGGACACCGGACGACCGGACGACGACCCGAACAGCCCGAACAGCCCGAACAGCCCGAACAGCCCGAAGGCCCGGAGCCGCCGGCCGGTGGCCCGACAGCCCGTAGCCCGCCCCCAGAGCCCCCGCGCCCAGCCCGCAGGTGCCACGTCCCAAGGATCCCCAGGAGGCGTCCCATGCCGCTGAAGCACCGCCAGGACCTCGGACTGCTCGCCCTGCGCGCGAGCACCGGAGGGGTCCTCTTCGCCCACGGCGCCCAGAAGCTCTTCGGCTGGTTCGGCGGCCACGGCCTGGCGGCCACCGGTCAGGCCATGGAGCAGATGGGTTTCGTGCCGGGCCGGACGAGCGCGCTCGCGGCGGGGCTCGGCGAGGCGGGCGGCGGCGCGCTGCTCGCGGCCGGGCTCGCGACGCCCGCCGCCGGGGCCGCCGCCGCGGGCGCGATGGCCGCGGCGGTGGCCGTGCAGGCCCCGGCCGGGTTCTTCAACATGGAGGGCGGCTTCGAGTTCCCGGCGTTCCTCGGCGCGGTCGCGGCCGGGCTGGGCCTGGCCGGTCCCGGCCGCCTCTCCCTCGACCACCTCACCGGGCACCGGCTCGACCGGCCCTGGGTGGTGGCCCTCGGGTTCGCGGCGAGCACCGCGGCGTGCGCCGTCGTCCTGCGCTGCCGGGCCGCGACGCTACGGGCCGGGTCGTCGGAAGAGGGCGAAAGGCCGGACGGAGGCGGCCCGGCCGGGGACGGGAGCGGCGACGGCTGAGGCGTCCGGTCAGGCCGGTGAGTGATACATCCGCGCCTTCCGGCGCAGGAGTGAGATAACGACGGAACAGACCGGCGATCGCTTATCCGAAATCCCCACGCCGACCGTGTTCGCGCCGCTACGGTAAGTGCGCGGAGGTCGTCAGGGAAAGCGCGGCGAGTCGATGGCCGGGAGGAGAGAGGCATGGAGCGCTTACGGGCGGGCGGCACGCCGGCCGAGTACGTGGACGGGCTGCTGGCCCGCGCGCAGAACGGGTTCGAGATCGACGAGGCGGTGCGCACACGGCTGCACCGCGCCCTGATGTACCAGTCCGACCTGCGCTCCTGCCGACAGGACAACGAACCGCCCGGCCCGGCGGGCTACAGCACCTACCGGCACGTCTTCCTCCTGCCGGACGGCAGCAGCCGCACGCTGTGGGAGCTGGAGCACGTCCCGGCGCCCGGGGCCCGCCCCCTGTACGAGCTGTACACCGACGAGGAGGCCCTGGTCGTCGCCGAGTGCCGCGCGCAGGAGCGGATCGACGGCGGACGGCCGGAGGACGGGGCGGAGCGGGCGCGTCCGGCGGGTCGGCCGGGAGGCCTGGCCGGGGAGGCGGAGCGGTGGGACATCGGCGCGCTGCTGCTGCCGGAGCAGTTCCCGCCCACCTTCGCGCCCTCGGCGTCCCCGCGCGCCCTCAGGCGCGCGTACATGTACGTGGCCGACGACTCGGCCGACCACGCCCGCCGGGTGCTGCGCCGCGCCGAGAACCCCGACCGCCCGGGCGAGGACACCGAGCGGCTGCTCGCGACGGCCTTCGCGCACGACATCGTGCTGGCGACGAAGCCGCGCCGCCGCTCGGAGCACTCGGACGCGACCTGGTGCCGCTTCTACGAGCACGCGTTCCTCCTCGCCGGAGGGGACGAGATCGTGCTGTGGGAGCTGGAGCACAACCTGACCAGCGACGGGCGGCTGGTGTGCGAGGTCTACCTGGACGAGGCGGCGGCGGAGCTGGCGGCGGACCGGCACGCCCGCGCGCTGGGCGTCGACCTGTGACCGCGGCCTGAGCGAGCCTCGAACACCCCTTGAGCGTGGCCGGACCCCACCCCGGGCACAGTCGGCCGAACGGGCGCTCGGACTGACCGGGTGTGACCGCCGCCGAGCGTCCGGCCCGGCGGCCCGGGAGGCGGCCGCGCGGTCTGGGCGGGATTCCGCGCGCGGGCCCGCCTGTAGGCTGCCCGCCCACCCGCGCGTCCGTACGCGGCGCACCCGTACAGCGCAGGCGGCACGGCGCATACGGCACGTACGGCCGCGCCGCCGGCCGCCGGGCCGCCCCGGACCACGAGCGCCCGCCCCTCACCCGCCGCCCGTATCCGCTCGCGTGGGACACGGAGCGTATGCGGTCAAGGTCCCGCAGGATAACGATTGGCGCACGATCGAGCGTGACGTGTTTTGGTGCGGATTTTGGCCGTCGTGGATTCGTCCCCTTTGGTGCCACTGTGGCCGGTAAATTCTCTGGTGAAGTCGAGGGGATTCTGGGGAAGAGCTTGGAATCCCGACGGGCTGTCTATTAACGTTCGATAACGCAGCGCGGTCGTCACTGTCGCCACCAGGCGGCACCGTGCGCCGTCGCCGAATCCCGGCCGAGCCGCGGCACCACAAGCCGCCGCGGCGCGGCAGCACCAAGGGAACCGGGGAACCACACACCCTGGGGTGAATCGGGCCAGCGTGGCCCGTAGGAGACCTTCCACCTCCGAACCCGTCAGCTAACCCGGTAGGCGAGAGGGAAGGAAAGGAGTGCGCCCCCGTGGCGTCCAACAGGTCTGCCCTCGACGAGGGTCCGTCTGCCGCACCGGCGCCGTTCCCGGCCCCGGCCCCCGCGTCCCCTGCCGCGCCTTCGCTTCCCGCGACGCCCACGTCCGCGCCGTACGGGCCGTATGACGCGCTCGGCGCGGCCTCCAACCCCCCGACCGGCGACGGCGCTCCCGGCGGCTACGGCCCGTACGGCGATCACGGCGCGTACGCCGGGCCCGAAGGGCTGCCGCCCGGCACCGACGGGCAGGAGTGGAACCCCACCGAGGAGTCGCTGGCCCCGGTGCGCGGCAGGCACCGCGTGGCGCGGCAGCGCGGCGGCACGATGGCGCGCAGCAGCGCCGTGCTCGGCGTCGGCGTGATGGCGGCGGTCGGCGCGGGCGGCATGGCGTCCGCCAAGGACCGGCCCGCGCCCCCGATCACCGTGCCCGACCTCGGCCACGTCGCCGACCAGGTCCAGCGGGCGATGCCCGACACCACCAAGGACCTGCCGGCCCTCGGCACGATCGGCTTCCCCGACGCGGCGGCCGGACAGCGGACGACCGCCGCCCACCCCGACCTGACGGCCCACGGCCCGGCGACCGCCGCCCAGGCGGCGACCGGCGTCGCCGACGCGGGCGAGGCGCTGCGCGCCCGCATCCTGCGCCAGGCCGAGGCGCAGCGGCTCGCCGCCGAGGAGGCGGAGCGGGAGGCCGCCGCCAAGGCCGCGGCCGAGCAGGCCGCGAAGGAGGCCGCCAAGCGGCGCGCGGAGGACGAGGCCCGGCAGAAGGCCGCCGAGCAGGAGGCCGCCCGGAAGGCGGCGGAGGCGGCCCGGCAGGCCGAGGAGGCGGCGCGGCGGCAGGCCGAGGCCGACCGCGCGGTCACGCTCGCCGGCTCGTACGCCCTGCCGGTGTCCTCGTACACGCTCACGGCCGGTTTCGGCCAGGCGGGCGACATGTGGTCGGCCAACCACACGGGCCAGGACTTCGCGGCGCCGACCGGCACGCCGGTCAAGGCGGTGCACGGCGGCACCATCACGGAGGCCGGGTGGGCCGGTTCGTACGGCTACCGTGTCGTGCTGACGCTGCCCGACGGCACCGAGCTGTGGTACTGCCACCTGTCGTCCATGGTCAGGACGGCGGGCACGGTGACGACGGGCGACGTGCTCGGCCGCGTCGGCGCCACCGGCAACGTGACCGGCCCGCACCTGCACCTGGAGGTCAGGCCGGGCGGCGGCGAGCCGGTCGACCCGCTGGCCTGGCTGCGCCAGCACGGCCTCACCCCCTGAGGCCCCTGATACCCCGGCGGCCCTGGCGATCTCTCCCCCCTTGACGCCAGGGCCGCCGGTCTCGTACGCGGCCCTTCCGGACCTGGATAATCGGTGAGATACCGCGCGGA
Source organism: Streptomyces sp. B1866 (assembly GCF_031932565.1). Taxonomy (NCBI): domain Bacteria; kingdom Bacillati; phylum Actinomycetota; class Actinomycetes; order Kitasatosporales; family Streptomycetaceae; genus Streptomyces; species Streptomyces sp. B1866. The sequence continues at coordinate 14,487 of NZ_JAVSCF010000008.1, read as the reverse complement.
ATATCGTTCCCCGCCCGGGTGTTGAACCCACGCATGACCGATAATGCGCTTGACAACCCGACCGCGAACGACACCAAGACGGGCGCGGCGCCGCGGCCCGGCACCGGTCGCAAGCGGATCGGCGGCCTCTCCGTCTTCCCGCTCTCGCTCGGCGGCAACGTCTTCGGCTGGACGGCCGACGAGGCCGGGTCCTTCGCCGTGCTCGACGCCTACGCCGAGGCGGGCGGCGACTTCGTGGACACCGCCGACATCTACTCGGCCTGGGCGCCGGGCAACGCGGGCGGCGAGTCCGAGACGATCATCGGCGACTGGTTCGCCTCCCGCGGCAACCGCTCCGAGGTGGTACTGGCCACCAAGGTCGGCGCGGGCTACCCGGAGCGCCGCGGCCTGGCCCCCGCCGTGATCAGGTCGGGCGTCGAGGAGTCGCTGAAACGTCTGCGCACCGACTACATCGACCTCTACTACACCCATTTCGACGACCCGTCCGTGCCGGTCGAGGACATCATCGCCACCCTCGACGCGCTCGTCCGGGAGGGCAAGGTCCGCGAGATCGGCGCCTCGAACATCTCCCCCGAGCGCCTGGAAGCGTCCCTCGCCTTCTCGGAGCGCGAGAACCTGGCCCGGTACGCAGCCCTCCAGCCGCACTACAACCTGGTCTCCCGCGACACCTACGAGGGCCCGCTGGCCGACACCGCCGCCCGCCACGGACTGGCCACCCTCCCGTACTTCGCCCTGGCGTCCGGCTTCCTCAGCGGCAAGTACCGGCCGGGCGCCACCGTGGACAGCGCCCGCTCGGAGAGCGCCGCCCAGCACCTGTCCACCGAACGCGGCCGCAAGGTCCTGGCCGCCCTCGACGAGGTCGCCTCCGCTCGCGGCGCCGCCCATGCCACCGTGGCCCTCGCCTGGCTGGCCGCCCAGCCCACGGTCGCGGCCCCGATCGCCAGCGCCCGCACGGTGGACCAGCTCCCGGCGCTGCTTGCGGTGGCGGACCTGACGCTGACGGGGGAGGAGCTGGCCCGGCTGACGGAGGCGTCGGCGTAACGCTTCTTCCGGCGGGGCCGGGGGCCGGTCGGGTAGGTGCCGACGGCTTCCCGGGCCCGCCCACCGGTACGTACGCCCGTACGGTGCGGGCGGGGCGTACGGCCCCGGGCGGCCCCGTGCTCAGCCCGCGCGGCGGTCGGCGGCGGCCCAGGAGGCGAGCGCGACGCCGCCCGCGACGGCGAACACCGAGGGCCACGCCCCGACCTTCTTCGCCAGCGGGTGCGACCCGGCGAAGGCCGCCACGTACAGCCCGGTCAGCGCGGCCGCCGTCCCCGTCCCGGCCTTCCGCCGCCACTCCCGCGCGGCCACCACCCCGGCCGCCGCCAGCGCCGCGCCGCCCAGCGGCCGCTTCTTCGTCCAGCGCGCGACCCCGTACCCCCCGACGAGCCCGCCCGCCGCCACCACGCTTGCCGGTACTCCCGCCATGGCCCTGACCTCCACTGTGTGTCTGCGACTCATGCTCTCGCCCTATTCGACAACACCGGGCCCGCGGACACCGCACGCGGGGCGGCCGAACGCCCGCATCGTGGGTGGTTTCGGTCAGCTGCGGGTCAGGCCGCTGCGGGCCGTACGAACCCGGCGTCCGCGGACGGCTCCAGCCAGACCAGCCGCGCCGAGACCCCGGCGGGCCGGGCAAACCACCAGACGGCCCGCTCGGGCGAGCGCAGCCGGAGCCGGATGGCCGGGCCGTCCTCCGGGCAGGTGGTCACGTCCGCGCTGCCGTCGTCGTGCGCCAGCCCCCAGGCGGCGACCTCCGCGTCCCGCTCGTCCGCCTCCCCGTACTCCCGGACGACGGCGAACAGGCGGGGCGCGGTGTCCACGACGAGGCCGCGCAGGGCCTCGTCGTAGTCGGGGTCCACGAGGGCGGTGGGGTCGCTGGGGGCGGAGGAGGGTTCCTGCGGGGATACGGTTGCCATGGAAATCTCCAGTCGTGAGGAGGACTTGACGAGAGCCGAGTCGTTGTCACAGACGACGGATGCGCCGCCGCTGCGAGTCGAAGTGGTTTCGCTCACACCGTAGGCTCTCCGTAGGATACTTTCTACGGCGTGAGGAGAATTACTCTTCCGATGCACCCTTGTGGGTGATGCTCGCGCCCTGTGTACGAAGGAGAAGAAGGGCATGCCGCCGAGAGCCGCCCCAACCGCCCGTCAGCTGCGACTGGGCCTGGAGCTGCGTAAGCTGCGCGAGCGCGCGGGCCTGAACACCAAGGAAGCGGCCGCACTGATCGGGGCCAACCAGGCCCGCATCAGCAACATCGAGACGGGACGCTTCGGGCTCAGTGAGCGGAGTGTCCGGGCGCTGACCCGGAACTACGACTGCGTCGACGAGGACCTTGTCAACGCCCTTGTCGCCATGACCGGCAGGCAGCGGCGCGGCTGGTGGGAGGACTACCGCGAGACCCTGTCCGCCGCCCAGCTCGATCTTGCCGAACTCGAACACCATGCGGTGAGGCTCCGGCTGGCCACCGTTCTGCACATCCCCGGGCTGCTCCAGACCGCCGACCACGCTCGCGCGGTCTTCGCCGAGGGCGTGCCCGCGCTGCCTCCGCCGGAGGCTGAGGACCGCGTCACCTACCGGATCAAGCGGCAGCGGATCCTGTACGGAGACGACCCGACGCCGTGCTGGGCGATCATCCACGAGGCCGCGCTACGCATGCGGTTCGGGGGCTCGAAGACCTCGCGGGCGCAGCTCCAGCACTTGATCGACATGAGCGAGCGGGATCACATCACGATCCTGGTGATCCCCTTCCGCAACGGGACCTTCCCCGGCTCCGGCCAGTCGATCAACTACTTCTCCGGCCCGGTGCCCCAACTCGACACCGTACTGCTCGAACAGTCCCACGGCTCTCTGCTGCTCGATGCCGCAGCCCAGTTGGAGAAGTACCGTATGGTGATCGACAAGATGGAGGCCACCGCTCTCGCGGCGGACGAGTCCCGCGACTTCATCCGGGAGATCGCTCAGGAGCTGTGACAGGACGTGGATGTGACCGAGTTGAGCTGGCAGAAGTCCTCGTACTGCCAGGAGTCAGCCTCCTGTGTGTACGTTGCCGCAGTCGAGGATGGCACCGTCAAGCTCCGCGAGAGCGACGATCCGGATGTCGTGCTCACCGCCAGTCGAACGGCCTTGAGGGCCTTCATACGCGCGGCCAAGGCAGGTAAGTTCGATAGCGTTATGGATCAGACCTGAGCAGGAGGTGAACATGAGCGACTTAAACTGGCGGAAGTCCTCATACAGCCCGGAAGCGGCCAACTGTGTCTATGTTGCTGCTCCGGGGGCTGGCACCGTAAAGCTCCGAGAGAGCGACGAGCCCGGCGTCATCCTCACCACCACTCCCGCCGCGCTGCGGACCTTCATACACGCGGCCAAGGCGGGCGAGTTCGATTGCGTCACGGAGCATGGCCTGAGCAGGCGGTGAACATGAGCGCATTGAACTGGCGGAAGTCGTCCTACAGTGGCACGGCGGCCAACTGTCTGAACGTTCGCACAGCGGACGGCGGTACGGTCAAGCTTCGTGAGAGCGATTACCCGACGGTCGTGATCACCACCACGCCTGATGCGCTGCGGTCTTTCGTATGCGCTGCCAAGGCAGGCGAGTTCGATGGTGTCACCGATCACGGGCCGACCGGGAGGGGATCATGAACGAGTTGAGCTGGCGAAAGTCCTCGTTCAGCCCCGATGCGGGCAATTGCGTTTACATCGCTACCCCTGCGGACGGCACCGTCAAGCTCCGCGAGAGCGACGACCCCGACGTCATCCTCACCATGTCCCCCGTGACCCTGCGGACTTTCATACGCGCAGCCAAGTCAGGAGACTTCGACTACCTCGGACGAAGCTAACTCGACGCGATCGCCGAGTACGTCCACACGTCGGCAGGCAGCTCGTGCCGGAGCTTCCAAACGACACCCATGGGATTGCTGCCCTCGTGCGAGACGTACTCGGCGGGACCGAGCAGCATCCACGGCTGAGGGCCGCCGATGTCGTTCTTCTTGTAGCGGCGGACGAACAGGAGGACGTGCGAGCCCGACTGCTTGTGCCGCTGGTACCGGACGCCGGTCGGGGACGTGGCGGACGTCTGGTTCTGGGACTCCCAGTGGAACAGCTCCGGGCTCATCGCATAGTCCTTGTACCGCGTCTGCGGTGAGAAGTCCTTCGCGTCCTTCTCCAGGGTGATGAGCAGCGCGTCGGTCCGAACGTTCTCGCACCACTTCACACCCTCCCGGAAGTTCCCCGGCAGGAAGCCGCCGACGTCCGCCTGCCCGAGCGCGGGCAGGATCTCCTCCCGGCTGTAGGAGGCATGGACGGTGAGGGGGACGCCGCCCAAGGCGCCGTCCAGCGGAACGGGATAGTGCTCGGTGTGCTCCAGGTTGTGGGCGAGTATCTGCCGCAGTTCGCTGCGCACCGCCGACTGCCCCCGCAAGGCGTGGAAACCCTCTCCGTACGAGGAGAATCGGCCGCCCAGAGGCCACAGCGAGAAGAAGAGCATGCGCGCGTACGCCTGCTCCAGCGGATCGAGCGAGGCGTAGTCCGGGGCGTCGTCGTCCAGGAGCCGGGTGTAGGCAGCGACCCTGTGCGGGTCGTCCACGTGCAGAAACGCGGACATGCGCGTCAGCAGCGCGTCCTCGCCCTCTGATGCCGGATCGGGTAGCAGTCCCGCCCGCCGCAGCAGTCCGGTCCACGAGTTCTTGGACCGGTAGAGCTCCTTCAACTCCCGTCCGCTCTCCCGCAGGAAGGCGGAGAGTTCCGGTTCGGCGTAGCTGGCGATTTCCCGGGCCAGGACCGTGGCGTTGACCTTCAACTGGGTCCTGATGTTCTCCAGGACGAGGTCCTTGGACTTGCGGTCCAGGACGATCTGGCAGCCGGAGGGCAGGAGCGGGAAGTCCTGCTCCAGGTTGTCGACCAGCCGCCTGCGGGTCAGGTTGGTGAGCGCCGTGAACCGCTCCTCGAAGCGGAACTCCTTGCGGTGCTGGCCGATGAAGTCCAGCACGGTGAGGACCGCCTTGTCCGGCGTGCGGCGCAGGCCGCGGCCGAACTGCTGGAGAAAGACCGTCGCGCTGGACGTCGGACGCAGCAGCAGAAGCGTGTCGACGTCGGGGATGTCCACACCTTCGTTGAGAAGGTCGACGGAGAAGAGGATCTGTATTCGCCCGTCGCGCAGGTCGGCCAGCGCCCGGGCGCGCTCCGAGGCGGGCGTCGAGCCGTCCAGCGACAGCGCGTCGAATCCCGCCTGCCGGAAGAAGTCAGCCATGAAGTGCGCGTGCGCCACGGACACGCAGAAGCCCAGCGCGCGCATCGATCGGGGGTCCGAGACCTTGTCCTGTACGGCCTTCACGACGAGCCGGGCCCGGGCGTGGTTTCCCGTGAACAGCGCGTCGAGCTCGCCCGCGTCGTACGAACCGCGCTTCCAGGTGATTCCCGCCAGGTCGGTGTTGTCGGCGATGCCGAAGTAGTGGAACGGGCTGAGCAGATCGTTCTCCAGGGCCTCCCACAGCCGCATCTCCGCCGCGATGCGGCCGTCGAAGAACTCGTCCTGGACGTTCCGCCCGTCCATCCGCTCGGGAGTGGCGGTGAGCGCCAGCAGCTCCATCGGCCGGAAGTGGTCGATGACGCGCCGGTAGGTCGGCGAGACACCGTGGTGGAACTCATCGATGACGACCACGTCGAAGTGGTCCGGAGCGAACGGCTCCAGCACGCGCCCGGAAAGAGACTGGACGCTGGCGAAGACGTGCTTCCACTCCTTCGGGGTCTTTCCGTTCCTCAGGAGCTCGCCGAAGTTCGCATCGATCAGCACGTCCTGGTAGGTGCGCAGCGACTGCTCCAGGATCTCCTGGCGGTGGGCCACGAACAGCAGGGTCAGGCCGCGGCCCGGATGGCGCTTCCGCAGGTCCCGGTAGTCGAGCGCGGCCATGACCGTCTTGCCGGTGCCGGTGGCCGCCACCAGCAGGTTGCGGTGCCGGTCGTGCAGCTCGCGCTCGATCCTGAGCCGTTCCAGCATGTCGCGCTGGTGGGGGTAGGGGCGGACCTCCAGGCCGGACAGGCTGATGGCCCGGGTGTCGTCCCCCTGCCGCTTGCCGCCCGCCTGGGCCAGCGCCTCGTCCAGGCGCTCCGCGTCCCGGTCCGGGTCGTACGGCTCGAAAGCGGGCTCGCTCCAGTACGAGTCGAAGGTGGCCTCGAACTTCTTCAGCACCGCCGGTGTCGCCACCGACGACAGCCGGACGTTCCACTCCAGGCCGTCCAGCAGGGCCGCGCGGGAGAGGTTGGAGCTGCCGACGTACGCGGTGTCGTAGCCGCTGTTCCGGCGGAACAGCCACGCCTTGGCATGCAGGCGCGTCGACCTCAGCTCGTAGTTGATCCTGACCTCGGCCTGGAAGTCCCGCACCAGCCGGTCGAGCGCCCGGCGTTCGGTGGCGCCGATGTAGGTGGTGGTGATGACGCGGATGGGGACGCCGCGTTCTGCGGCGGCGGCGAGGGACTGTTCGAGGACGCGCAGGCCGTGCCACTTCACGAACGCGCAGAGCAGGTCGACGTGGTCCGCGGTGGCCAGCTCGGCCCGCAGTTCGAAGCCGAGATTGGGGTCCTCGGGAGAGTTGGTGAGCAGCGCCGTCTCGGACAGGGGCGTCGCCGGGCGGACGGCGTAGACGCCGGGCGCCTGCTGCTCGGCGAGCGCGATGAGCTGCCGGGGGCCGTCCGCCACGAGGTCCACCCACCGCGCGGCGCCGTCCAGGGTGCTGATCGACTCCAGGATGTGGTTGGCCGCGGCGACCTGCTCCTCGGGCGGCAGCCCGGCGAAGACCTGCCGCACGGTGTCGGCGATGTGCCGGGCCAGCACGTGGGGCGTCGAGTGCTCGCCGACCTTCTGCTCGATGGCCCGCCACCGGTCGGCGTCCAACCTCGCGAGCTGCTTCGCCAAGCGGGCCGTGATCAAACGTTCGTAGAGTCCGGCCACGGGGGCGGGGTGGTACGCGAGGGCGTCGTCGGCCACGGCGGGCTCTCTCCAGTTCTTCGCGGTCTTCGCGGTCTTCTCGATCTTCGCTGGGATGTGATCCGGCCCGTACCGGAGGCGCGGCTACGGCCGCCAGTACAGCGGGGGCGGCGGCATCGGCATCGGCATCGGGACCGGCACGCGCGGGGGTGGGACCGACAGGGCGGCGTGGGCGAGGAGGGGGCCGGCTATGGTGCGGCGTTCCCAGAGGCGGTGCAGGAGTTCGCGTTCGCGGGTGGCGAAGTCCGGGCCCGCGGTGCCGCGGTAGGCGCGCTGGCGGAGGAAGGCCAGGGAGGTGGCGGACGCCGCGTACTCGTGGACGGCGCGGGCCGCCGCCGGGCCGTGGAGGCGGCGGGCGAGGTCGCGGGCTATGCCGCGGGCGCGCAGGGAGGACAGGGCGACCGGCTCGGGCGGGGTGAGCCAGCCGGCGGCCTGGTAGGCGGGCAGGTGGGTGCGTATGGCGCGCAGCTCGTTGTTGCGGGCCCAGATCGTCAGCCACGTCAGCAGGCCCAGGACCGGCGCCATGAACAGGGCGTAGACGGCGAGGAAGCCGACGCCGCCGAGCGAGGCCGAGCCGTTCCAGACGCCGTGCAGGACCATGGCGGCCAGCAGGCCCGCCACGGGTATCAGGATGCGGCGGGCGCGGCGGGAGTGCGGGGCCATGGCGGCCAGACCGAAGCCTATGCCGGTCGCGGCGGTGAACAGGGGGTGCGCGAAGGGGGACATGATCGCGCGGATGAAGAACGTGCCGGCGGTCGCCGACTCCAGGCCGTCCCCGCCGAACTCCTGGTCGCTGTCGAAGGCCGTGCCCAGGTAGAGGATGTTCTCGGTGAACGCGAAGCCGGTGGCCGTGATGCCCGCTATGACGACGCCGTCCACGATCCCGTTGAAGTCCCGCCGCCGGAAGCGGAACAGCAGCAGCACCGCGGCCGCCTTCGCCGTCTCCTCCACCACGGGCGCGACGAACGTGGCGCCCCAGGCGTCCGCGTCCGACTGGTCGGACGACCCGTCGCGGATGGTGGTCATCAGCCACTCGGTCGCGAAGCCGTTGGCCAGCAGCGCGACCAGCGTCGCCGCGCAGGCGCCCCAGGCGAAAGCGAACGCCAGGTTCCGTTTGGGCTTGGGCTCGACGCGGTCCGTCCAGCCGAAGGCCGCGATCAGCAGCGGCACCGGCAGGGTGGCCAGGCCCAGGCCCACCAGGAACCCGTCGGTGCCCGTCTCCTTCCGTACGAGCGCCAGGATGGTCAGGCCGGACAGCGACAGCAGGACGACGACCGCGGTGGCGCGCAGCGGCCTGCTGGCCCAGAGGCGGGCCAGGGCACCGCGCGGGGCGGGCGGGGCGGGTAGCGGCTGGTGCACTCGATAACCCTCGCGAATGGGGAAAGGGGGCGTGGCGCGACCTTCGATTATGCCCGGCGCCCGGCCTCCGGCCCGGGAGGTCAGCGGCGGCGGAAGAGGAGATCGCGCACGGTGTGGCCCTTGGCCAGGCCCTGCCCCTCGAACTTCGTCAGCGGACGGAAGTCCGGGCGCGGCGCGTATCCGCCGTCCGGCCGGGTGTTGACGAAGTCGGGGCTCTCACTCAGGACGTGCAGCATCTGCTCGGCGTACGGCTCCCAGTCGGTCGCGCAGTGCAGCAGCGCGCCCGGCCGCAGTCGCGAGGCCGCCAGCGCGGTGAACTCCGGCTGGATCAGGCGGCGCTTGTGGTGCCGCTTCTTCGGCCACGGGTCGGGGAAGTACACGCGCAGGCCGGCCAGGGACGCGGGCGGCAGCATCTCGCGCAGCAGGATGATCGCGTCGCCGTTCGCCACCCGTACGTTGGACAGGCCGGCGCGCTCCGCCCGCGCGAGCAGGTTGCCCTGGCCCGGAGTGTGCACGTCGACGGCCAGAATGCCCGTGCCCGGGTCGGCCGCCGCCATCCGGGCCGTGGCCTCGCCCATGCCGAAGCCGATCTCCAGCACCACCGGCAGGTCCGGGTCGCCGAAGAGGCCGCCGAGGTCGACCGGGCGCAGGCCGTCGATGTCCAGGCCCCACCGGCCCCACAGCCTGCGCAGCGCCTCGCCCTGCCCGGGGGTCACCCGGCCGCGCCGCGGGCGGAAGGAGCGGATGCGGCGCTCGTGGTGCGAGCCGGCCGGATCGGGCGCCGGCCCGCCCGGGAACCTCGGCTCCCCGCGCCTGCGGCCGGCGGCCGACGCGCGGCCCGCAGGGGTCCCCACGCCGTCCGCCGCGGCGATCGCGACGGTCACGGCTCGGGGATTCACGGCGTGGTTCTCGGACACAGTGCTGTCGATTCTACGACCGCCCATTCCGCCGACCGGGCCACGGGCCACGGGGGCACGGGACCACCGGCAGCCGGACCACCGGACCACCGGGACACGGACACCGGGCTACCGGGCGCCGGGCCACCGGACCACGGGACACCGGACCACCGGCAGCCGGGCCACCGGGCCACGACCGGGCTACCGGCCACCGGGCCGCGGACGACGACGAGACGGGAGGGGTCGGGGGCGCAGGGGTAGGGTCCCGGACGTGACCGCATATTTTCGTATTTGGGCGGCTGGTTCCGGTTGACTCCTCGCCCGGGGTGAGGCCGCCTAAATGCGTAAATATGCGAGTCCGGGACCCTGCCCCGGAGCCCCCGGCCCCGCACCGCCCACGGCCCGCCGCGACCCGCCCGCACGGCCCGCCCGCACGGCCTGCCGCGACCCGCTACCCCTCCAACGCCAGCAGCACCCGCCGCGCCACCTCCCGCCCGATCGGCAGCGACGCCGTCGCCGCCGGCGACGGCGCGTTCAGCACGTGCACCACCCGCGGCGACTGCGCGAACAGGAAGTCGTCCACCAGCGTCCCGTCCCGCAGCACCGCCTGCGCCCGCACGCCCGCCGGCGCCGGTATCAGGTCGTCCGCCGTCACCTCGGGCAGCAGCCTGCGGACCGCCTCGGTGAAGGCCCGCTTGGACAGGGAGCGGCGCAGCTCGCCCGCCCCGTACCGCCAGTGGCGGCGGGCTATCTGCCAGGAGCCGGGGAACGCCAGGGTGCCGGCCAGCTCGCGCGGGCGGAGCGTGTGCCAGGCGTAGCCCTCGCGGGCCAGCGCGGGCACCGCGTTCGGCCCGATGTGCACCTCGCCGTGGACGCCCCGGGTGAGGTGGACGCCGAGGAAGGGGAACGCCGGGTCGGGCACCGGGTAGACCAGGCCGCGCACCAGGTCGGCGCGGGCGGGGGCCAGCTCGTAGTACTCGCCCCGGAAGGGCACGATCCGCATGCCGGGGTCGTCGCCCGCCAGCCGGGCCACCTGGTCGCAGTGCAGGCCGGCGCAGTTGACCAGGGCCCGCGCGCGGAGCACCGCACCGCCCGCCGTGCGCACCGCGACCGCCTCCGGGCGCCGCCCCACGGCGCGCACCTCCGCGCCGTACCGCACCACGGCCCCCGCGTCGCGGGCCAGGCCGGCGAGCTTGGCCGCGACCGCCGTGAAGTCGCACACGCCCGTCGTGCCCACGTGGATCGCGGCCAGGCCCCGCACCCGCGGCTCGTACTCGGAGATCTGGGCGGGGCCCAGCTCGCGCACCGGCAGGCCGTGCTCCCGGCCGCGCTGCACCAGGGCGTGCAGCCGCGGCAGCTCAGCGCGCTCGGTGGCGACGATGAGCTTGCCGGTGACCTCGTGCGCGATGCCGTGCTCCACGCAGAACTTGACCATCTCCGCCGAGCCCTGCACCGCGAACCGCGCCTTCAGCGACCCCGGCCGGTAGTAGATGCCGCTGTGGATCACGCCGCTGTTGCGCCCCGTCTGGTGGCGGGCCGGGGCGTCCTCCTTCTCCAGGACGGTCACGCGGGTGCCCGGCGCGGCGCGCGTGAGCGCGTACGCCGTCGACAGGCCGACGATCCCGCCTCCGACCACGAGCACGTCGCAGTCCAGCGACTTCATGTCCACGCCACGTCACCTCCCCACCCGCCACGTCGTTCAGTCATCCGCCCGCCGGTCGCCCGTCCCGGCCGTCCCCCGACTGCCTCCATCATGACGCCAGCCGCTGACAACGCCCCGGCCGGGCCGCTGACCAGGGCGTAACCCGATCCGGCCCAGGCACCCGGACCCGACGACACACGGTCCAGCACCCGGACCCGACGACACACGGTCCAGCACCCGGTCCGGACGGCACGCGGTCCAGCACCCGGACCCGACGGCACGAGGAGCGGCACCCGGCCCGGCCCCCGAGGGCCCGCCCCGGCGACCGGGACCGCCGGGGCGACCGGGACCGCCGGGGCGACCGGGACCGCCGGGGCGACCGGGACCGCCGGGGCGACCGGACCGCCGGCGCGGCCAGGTCACGCCGGGGCGACCAGCAGCGGCCGGGCCCGCTCGCGCAGCTCCGCCACGCGCGGCTCGTCCCCGTACGGCTCCAGCCGGTGCAGCAGGTCCCGTACGTACTCCGTCGTGCGCGCCGAGGAGATGCGGCCGGCGACCTCCACCGCCCGGGCGCCCGCCGCGCAGGCGGCGTCCAGGTTGCCGGACTCCAGCTCGGCCACGGCCGACACCACCAGACGCAGCCCGTGGGAGCGCACGAACTCCTCGGTCGGCCGGGCCAGCGCCTGTTCGGTGAAGCGCCGCACCTGGCCCGGCACGCCCAGGTCGCGGTAGCACTCGGCGGCGTCGGCGGCGAACCGCTCCTGGGTGTAGAAGTCGAGCCAGGACGGGTCGGGGTCGCCCGCGCGGGACCGCTCCAGCCAGCCCTCGGCCGCCTTCAGCGCCGCGCCGCACGCCGGCCCGTCGCCCGCCTTGGCCTGCGCGCGGGCCTCCACCAGGCGGAAGAAGCTCATGGTGCGCGCGGTGGCGAGCCCGCGGTTGCGCTCCAGGGCCGCCTGCGCGAGGTCCACGCCCTCGTCGGCGAAGCCCCGGTAGGTGGCCTGAAGGCTCATCGACGCCAGCACGTACCCCCCCAGGGGCACGTCGGCGGCGGCGCGCGCGAGGCGCAGGGCCTGTATGTAGTACCGCTGGGCGGCCTCCTGCTGGCCGGTGTCGAAGGCCATCCAGCCCGCGAGCCTGGTCAGCTCGGCGGTGGCGCCGAACAGGGCGCGGCCGACCTCGTCGCTGTAGGAGCCCAGGAGCAGCGGCGCGGCGTCGACCCGCAGGCACTCGGGCACCATGGACGAGCGCCAGTCCCCGCCGCCGTACTTGGAGTCCCAGCGCCGCGCGTCCTCGGCGGCCTCGCGCAGCTTGGCGACGTCGCTGTGGCCGACCCGCTGGGGCGTGCCGTCCGGGTGCAGGACGGCGCCCTCACCCTCCTTCGGCTCGCGCGTGACGGAGGTGTCGGCGGGCGCGATCAGCCACCGGGACACCGGCGTGGCGTACGCGCTGACGGCGAAGGATCCGGCCAGGCTCTGCCAGATTCCGCTCCCGCCGCGGCGCCCGGCCAGATCCAGCCGGTACAGGTCGGTCGCGGAGCTCACGGCCTGGCCGACATCGCGCGGGAAGGCGAGCCCGACCTCGGGGGCCGGGTCGGCGTCGGCGAGCCCTACCTCGTGCAGGGTCACCGGACGGCCCAGCTTGCTGGCGATCGCGGCGGCGATGAGGTGGGGCGCGGCGCCCTGCGGGACCATGCCCTTGGTCACCCAGCGGGCCACCGACGTCTTGTCGTAGCGAAGGGTCAAACCCCGCTGGGCGCCAAGGTCGTTGACTCTGCGCGCGAGCCCGGCGTTGCTGATTCCCGCGAGGGCGAGAACGGTGCCGAGCTTCTCGTTCGGCCCGCGTGGCTCCCTGGACATGCGCACCCCTCGACAGCACAGACGGCCGCCCCGACATGGGCGCGGGGCATTCGTAAACCCAGCGTAGTTCGCCGCATCCCGACCGTTAAGAGGTGGTGTACCGGATGGCGAAATTCTTGTACGAACGGGCGTGCGGAGCCCGGCGCGTGCTCCCACTGTGTGTGGCCGTGCGCCCGTGCGTGCGCTCTGTCTCAGCCACGGAGGGACCGTTTCCATTAGTGACGCGTGGGTCGGTCCACTGCTGGGTCCAGTGGGCTGGAGGACGCCGTCGCCTCATTCCCCGCGGGCGACGGAACGGTCCGGGAGGCGAACACCGCCTCCCGGACTGTGGTGTCCGGCGCGCGCCGGGCGCGTATCGGCGCGAGGCGCGTACGGGCGGAACGCATGCGCGCGGGCGCGCGGAAGCGCGGGGGAATCGACGGTGGGGCCTCGGTAAATTGGCTGAAAGTCGCCCCTGCCTGTGGACCCTGCCCGCGGGCGGATGAGACCGCGCCCCGATGACCGGGCACCGCGCCGGGCCGCGGAGGGGGAGGCCCGGCGCGGGAGCCCATCCCGGCCACCGACCGCCCGCCTCCGGCCACCGACCGCTGCCCCATTGCCCCACTGCCCAACTCCCCCCCACCCCGCCCAGCACCGGCGCGACCGCGCACCCGCGCCGTACGCCCCGCGCTCTCTGCGCGCCCCCTACGCGCCTATGCGCCCCAGTCGTGGGAGCATGGGCCCCGGCGGAGCGGTTCACCGCGACCGGGGCGACCGGTACGGGCGTCGGCGCTTTCGGGGCCCAAGTGGCCCGGTCGGCGCGCGGAGTTGTCCGGTGCGATGCCGAAACCGCCGGCTCGCTGTGCATGATGGCTTCTCGTTCTTCGTTGCCACGGCCCGTGGAGGCTGCGATGCGGTGGTTGGTGGGGTGGGGCACGTCCGCCTCGCGGCCGACTTCCGTGGAGAGCCAGGCCGTCCACCCCGTCGGCGCGCAGCTCGTATGGGCCGACCCGGACCCGCTGTGGGCGGTCGGCGACTGGCGGCCCGACGAGGTGCGCGTGGTGCACGCCGACCCCCTCACCCGGCTCGCCGTCTTCGGCTACTGCGGCGCCCGTGACGACGAGCTGCGCGTCGCCCTGACCGCCGCCCGCGGCGGCGCGCTGCGCCACCTCACCGCCTGGCCCGGCAGCTACACCGCCGTGGCCCAGGTCGGCCGCCGCCTCACCGTCGTCGGCGACCTCGCGGGCGCCCGGCCCGTCTTCCACACCGACTGGGCCGGCGGCACGGCGTACGCCACCGCCGCGCTCCCGCTCGCCGACCTCGTCGAGGCCCAGCTCGACGTCGGCCACCTCGCCGCGCTGCTGGCCTGCCCCGACTCGCCGGAGGCCGTGGGCGACGGCACGCCCTACCTGGGCGTACGGCGGGTGCCGCCCGGCCACGCGCTGATACTGCGCGACGGCGCGCGCGACATCGCCGGGTACGAGCCCACCGCGTCCCTCGTCGTCTCCGCCCCCCAGACCGACGCGGCCACGGCCGTGGACGGGGTCCGCGACGCGCTGGTGGAGGCCGTGCGCGTACGGCTCACCGCTCCCCGGCACGTGCCCGAGGCGCCCGACCCGGGGCCCGTCCCCGGCATGGGCCCGGCCGACCGGCGCGCGGCGCGCGGCGCGCCCGCCCCCGGCGTGGGCGCCGACCTGTCGGGCGGCAGCGCGTCGGGCACCCTCGCGCTGCTGG
>NZ_JAVSCF010000007.1:0-72816 GCF_031932565.1 Streptomyces sp. B1866 | reverse complement strand
GGTGCTGATCACCGGCAGCTACCAGGCGACGTACGAGGGCTTCGCGCGGCGCGGGATCGGGGCCGGAGAAGCCACGCGGCTGCTGCGGCGCAGTGTGGAGCTGGCGCGTCGCGTCGCCGAGCAGGCACAGGCGGCCGGGGAAGGCGTGTGGGTGGCGGCGTCCGTGGGGCCGTACGGGGCGATGCTCGCAGACGGCAGCGAGTACCGGGGGCGGTACGGGCTGACCGTGGCCGAGCTGGAGCGGTTCCACCGGCCGCGCGTCGAAGCGCTGGCGGCGGCCGGGCCGGACGTGCTGGCGCTGGAGACCGTGCCGGACACCGACGAGGCGCGGGCGCTGCTGCGTGCTGTCGACGGGTGCGGGGTGCCCGTGTGGCTGTCGTACAGCGTCGCCGGGGACCGGACCCGGGCCGGGCAGCCCCTGCGCGACGCCTTCGCGCTCGCCGCCGGGAACGACCAGGTGATCGCCGTCGGCGTCAACTGCTGCGAGCCCGCCGACGCCGACCGGGCCGTCGAGACCGCCGCCGAGGTCACCGGCAAGCCCGTCGTCGTCTACCCCAACAGCGGGGAGGGCTGGGACGCCGCCGGACGGCACTGGCGCGGGCCCGCGACGTTCGACCCGGCCCGGGTGGCCGACTGGCAGGCGGCGGGCGCACGGCTGGTCGGCGGGTGCTGCCGGGTGGGGCCGGACCGTATCGCTCAGCTCGCCGCTGCCGTGGGACCGCGGTGAAGGGAGAGGGTTCAGCTGGGGTGCCTGGCCCGAGTCCCCGGGCCCGCAGCCTGCGGCCGTTTCCCTTCGGTGACCGGCTGGCAGGGACTTTCGCGAGGGGCGGGACGAGCCGTATCCTCGTCCTCCGCCTTGGCGACGACCATGGGGGAAGTGTGTCTGCGGAGGGGAATCCGTCCTCGTTAGACCGGTTGAGGACGCGGGTTGCGCGGTGGCGACGCGTCTTGCTCGGCTGGTTACCGAGCGACACGATGCTGCTGACCCTGACGATCTTCACCATCTGTCTGGTCATCGTCGGGTCCGCGTCGATGTGGGCGTGGTTGGCGGATGACCCCGCCACGCCCTTCGCGACCGCGACCGGCATGCTGGCCTTCGTCGGAGTGCTTCTGGCGCCAGTCCGGGGCGTCGACGAGCCGCCCTGGCCGCGGAGCACCCTCCTCGCTCTGCCGACCGCCATCGCACTGGTCGGGCTGACCGCTTTGATCGTCCGGCATCACGAGAACCATAGGCCGATCGACATCACCAACAAGATCAAGATGGTGGGCGCCGACGGTCTCACGAACGGGGGAACGGCGACGGCGACCTTTCATGTCGACGACTCGCGCCCTTGGCTGCGTATCACCTTCCAGGTGGCCGACCACAGGCCCGAACTGCCCGACTGCCATTCCTCGCCGCACAACAAGCTGACGGTGAGGAGCACGAAGGCGAACGGCCAGCAGGACACGTTCAGGACGTCGCCCGGCCGCTCCGTGGACATCGGTCTCGGTCCTGGACTCCACGACGGAAAGCTCGCCGTGGAGCTCGAAACCGAGACGAATTGCGAGCTGGATATTTCGGTCGAAAAAGGCATTCTCCACGACTAGTGAGGACAGGGAACCGATACTGAATGACCATCGCTTGGGGACGCCGCATCGGGGCAGTAGTCGTCTCCGTCCTGCTGCTGGCGGCTACGGCATGCGGTGATGGCGGACCGCGGACCATGCTCACCGGAACAGTCAATATCGGCGGAAAGAGTGACCAGCCGGGCTTCAACCTGCACTCCAGGCACTCGGACAGCGGATTCGAAGTCGATCTGATTCACTATCTGGGGGAGGAGCTCAATTTCACTCCGCAGATCACCGATGTGACGTCATCCCATCGTGAGGAGAGCCTGAAAAACGGCAAAAACAAGCTCGTCATCGCCACGTACTCGATCACCGATGATCGGAAGGAAGATATGGACTTCGTCGGGCCCTATCTGAGCACGAGCCAAGGGATGCTGGTCCGGGAAGAATCTAAAATCCATGGCCTGGCGGATATCACCGCCGAAAAGTCGATCTGTACGGGCGAAGGGTCGACGTCGGCCAGTGCGCACCTGTTGCCGGGGAACCTTCAGCCTTACGAGCAGCCCGACTTCAGCACCTGCGTATCAGACCTGCTGAACAAGCAAGCGGATGCCGTTTTCACCGACAAGGTGATCCTCTACGGTTATGCCCAGGTGCATAAAAGCTTGCGTGTCGTGCGGGACCTCTCCTTCGGCAGCGCCAACCGTTACGGGATAGGGCTGGCGAAGGGGCACATGAATGACTGCAAAGCACTGGTGCGCGCGCTGCGTAATTTTCTCAACGAAAAGTGGTCAGCGTACTTCAAGAACCAGTTCGAGTCGATCGTCGAGGCGTTTCCCGACTGGGAGAACAGGTTCAAGCCCAGTGTGGACGAACTGAACCAGTACTCCTCCTGCCCCGTGTAATCCGGGGCGAGGCGCGGCCGGTCTCCCCGCGAGGCGCCTGCCGTTTTCGCTCGGGCCACTCGTGTAGGGGCGTCGGCCTTCGGAGGGGAGGGGGCCGGCTCCCTTTCCGGGGCCCGTACGAGTGGTGGACGGCTGGCCCCGTGGGCGGGTCCCACAGGTGGTGGCGGGAAAGGCTCATGATCGTACCGGATGCCCTCCTCTTCCGGTCCGTCCGACTGACATCGCTCGGAGAGGACAGTCGCAGGTTGTCCGCCGGGATGTAAGGAGGCATTCACATGGCGCGCAGGGATCGGATCGCCGAGCCGTGGGGGGCCCGGACGCCGTACGGGCCCGGCGAGCCCTGGCCGGTGCGGGTCGACTCGCACCTGGCCCCCGGCGTCACTGCCGACCAGGTCGACCGGTGGGTGCCGACCGCGTCGGTGCTGCACTCCAACGGCGACGCCATGGACGTCGCCGTCAGGGGCGGCCGCGTCGTCGGGGTGCGCGGCAGTGCCCGGGACCGGGTCAACCGGGGGCGGCTGGGGCCGAAGGACCTGTTCGGCTGGCAGGCGAACGCCTCGCCGGACCGGCTCACCCGCCCGCTGGTCCGGGACGGCGGCGGGCGGCTGGTGGAGACCGGCTGGGACACCGCGATGGGCCGCGTCGTGGCCCGCACCCGGGAGCTGCTGGCCGAGCGGGGGCCCTCGGCGATCGGCTTCTACACCAGCGGGCAGCTGTTCCTGGAGGAGTACTACACGCTGGCCGTCATCGCGCGCGGCGGCATCGGCACCAACCACCTCGACGGCAACACCCGGCTGTGCACGGCCACGGCCGCGGCGGCCCTGAAGGAGTCGTTCGGCTGCGACGGCCAGCCCGGTTCGTACGCCGACATCGACCACGCCGACGTCATCGCCTGCTTCGGCCACAACATGGCCGAGACGCAGGACGTGCTGTGGAGCCGGGTCCTGGACCGGCTCGCCGGGCCGCGCCCGCCCGCGCTGATCTGCGTCGACCCCCGGCCCACCCCGGTCGCGCGGGCCGCGACCGTGCACCTGGCGCCGAGGCCCGGCACGAACGTGGCGCTGATGAACGGCCTGCTGCACGAGATCGTCACCAACGGCTGGACCGACCGGGCCTACCTCGACGCGCACACCGTCGGCTTCGAGGAGCTGGAGAAGACCGTCAAGGACTACCCGCCCGAGCGCGCCGCCCGCATCTGCGGGGTTTCAACGGCGGCGATCGCAGAAGCGGCCAGAATTCTCGGTGGCGCCGAACGGCTGCTGTCCACCGTCCTCCAGGGCTTCTACCAGTCCCACCAGGCCACCGCCGCCGCCGTACAGGTCAACAACCTGCACCTGGTCCGCGGCATGCTCGGCCGCCCCGGCCGCGGCGTGCTCCAGATGAACGGCCAGCCCACCGCGCAGAACACCCGGGAGTGCGGCGCCGACGGCGACCTGCCGGGCTTCCGCAACTGGGCCAACGACGCGCACGTCGCCGACCTGGCCCGGATCTGGAACGTCGAGCCCGACCGCATCCCGCACTACGGGCCGCCCACCCACGCCATGCGCATGCTGCGGTACGCGGAGGAGGGTTCGATCCGCATGCTGTGGGTGTCCGGCACCAACCCGGCCGTGTCCCTGCCGGAGCTGGGCCGCGTCCGGTCCGTCCTGGCCCAGGAGCGGCTGTTCCTGGTCGTACAGGACCTGTTCCCGACCGAGACCGCCCAGCTCGCCGATGTCGTCCTGCCCGCCGCGGGCTGGCTGGAGAAGACCGGCACGTTCACCAACGCCGACCGCACCGTGCACCTGTCCGAGAAGGCCGTGGAACCGCCCGGCGAGGCCCGCGCGGACCTGGACGTCTTCCTGGACTACGCGGCGCGCCTGGACCTGCGGGACAAGGACGGCGGGCCGCTGGTGACCTGGCACGACCCCCGGTCGGCCTTCGCCGCCTGGCAGGAGTGCAGCCGCGGCCGCCCCTGCGACTACACCGGCCTGACCTACGACCTGCTGCGCGAGCGCGGCGGCGTCCAGTGGCCGTGCGACGCGGACCACCCGGACGGCACGGAGCGGCTGTACGCGGACGGCCGGTTCCCCAGCCGCCCCGACGACTGCGAAGCGTACGGCCGCGACCTGGTCACCGGCGCGCCCCTGGAGCCCGTCGAGTACCGCGCCCTGAACCCGGACGGCAGGGCCGTCATTAAGGCCGCCGCCTACCTGCCGCCCCACGAGCGGCCCAGCGACGACTACCCCCTGCTGCTGACCACCGGCCGCACCCTCTACCACTTCCACACCCGCACCAGGACCGCCCGCGCCCCGCAGCTCCAAGCCGCCGCGCCCGAGGTGTGGGCCGAGCTGTCCGCGCCGGACGCGGCGGAGGCCGGGGTCACCGAGGGCGACCTGGTCGAGATCGCCACGCCCCGCGGCAGCGTGCGCGCGGCCGCCCGGATCACCGGCATCCGCGAGGGCGTGGTCTTCCTGCCCTTCCACTACGGCTACTGGGACACCGACGCCGGACACCGGCCCGACGGCGCCCCGCGCGCGGCCAACGAACTCACCCTCACCGACTGGGACCCCGCCTCCAAGCAGCCCCTGTACAAGACCGCCGCCGCGCGCGTGCGGCTCCTCGCCCGCCGCCCCGCCCCGGCCCCGGCGCCCACCACGGCCGCCTCGGCGCCGCTGGCCGAGGGAGTCCCGCCGACCCGGGGCGGGGCGGCGGCCGAGGCCGACGAGGCCCCGGCGCCCACCGAGCCGCCCACCGCCTAGCCCGACCACCCAGCCTGTAGAAGTCACCGCCCGTAGGGAGCCGCGCCATGAGCATCGGACCGGTCCTGCGCGACCTGCACCGCGACGAGGAGGCGCTCGCCCGCCACCTGCTGGCTGTCGCCGAACGGCACCGCGCCGACCACGAGGTACACCACCTCGCCCGCGACCTGGCCGCCTGGTCCCGCCGCCACGCGCGTGCGCTCACCGACGCCGGATCCCGTTACGGCGTGACGGACTGGGACGACGGCGGCCACCACGACGGCAGCCACCACGACGGCGGCGAGAGCGGCGGCGGCCACGGCACCGACGGCGACGGCCTGGCGCTCCTGCGCGACCTGCGCAAGGTCTGCGCCGACGCCTCCGCGGTGTCGGTGGACTGGGTGCTGCTGGGCCAGGCCGCCCAGGCGACCCACGACGCCGCCCTGCTGGCCCTGGTCCAGGACTGCCACCCGGAGACCCTGCGCCAGATCCGCTGGGCCGGCGCCGTGCTGAAGGAGTCCGGCCCGCAGATCCTGGCAGGCTGACCCGCCGTCAGCGAGCCGCCCGGCCACCAGCCAAAATCGGTACCGGCCGGGCCGGGCCCGCTGTGATACTCGCTCGTGTGTTCCTGACTGTCACCGCCACCGGCACCCCCGACCGACCCGCCACCGACCTCGGGTTCCTGCTGCACAAGCACCCCGACAAGGCACAGGCGTTCGCCACCTCCTACGGCACCGCGCACGTCGTCTACCCCGAGGCGGCGCCCGAGCGCTGCACCGCGGCGCTGCTGCTGGAGGTGGACCCGGTGGCGCTGGTGCGGCGCGGCAAGGGCAGGGGGCGCGGCGGCGCGCCCGACTCGGCGCTGGCGCAGTACGTCAACGACCGGCCGTACGCGGCGTCCTCGCTGCTGGCCGTCGCGCTCGGCACGGTGTTCTCCAGCGCGCTGAAGGGCCAGTGCGCGGCGCGCCCCGAGCTGCCCGGCCGGGCCCTGCCGCTGCGGGTGGAGGTGCCCGCGCTGCCCGCGCGCGGCGGACCCGACCTGGTGCGGCGGCTGTTCGAGCCGCTGGGGTGGGCGGTGGCGGCGGACGTGGTGCCGCTGGACGAGGAGTTCCCCGAGTGGGGCGACTCGCGGTACGTACGGCTGGTGCTGGCGGGCGAGGCGCGGCTGGCCGACGCGCTGCGGCACCTGTACGTGCTGCTGCCGGTGCTGGACGACGCCAAGCACTACTGGGTGGCGCCCGACGAGGTCGACAAGCTGCTGCGCTCCGGCGAGGGCTGGCTGGAGGGCCACCCCGAGCGGAAGCTGATCACCAGCCGCTACCTGGCCCGGCGCGGCGGCCTGACCCGCGACGCGCTGGAGCGGCTGGAGCTGGCGCGGCTGGCCGAGGCCGACGACGCCGAGCCCGAGGAGCTGGACAACGCCGTGGACGAGGCGGCGGACACCGAGGAGCGGCCCGTTCCGCTGGCCGTGCGGCGGCGCGAGGCGGTCCTCGCCGCGCTGCGCGCGTGCGGCGCCTCCCGTGTGCTCGACCTCGGCTGCGGCCAGGGCCAGCTGGTGGGCGCGCTGCTGAAGGAGCCGCGGTTCACCGAGGTGGTGGGCGTCGACGTGTCGGTGCGCGCGCTGAGCGAGGCGGCGCGGCGGCTGCGCCTGGACCGCCTGCCGGAGCGGCAGACGGCCCGCGTGAAGCTGCTCCAGGGCTCCCTGGCGTACACCGACGCGCGCCTGAAGGGGTACGACGCGGCCGTGCTCAGCGAGGTCGTGGAGCACGTGGACCCGCCGCGGCTGCCCGCCCTGGCGTACGCGGTGTTCGGCGCGGCCCGGCCCCGTACGGTCGTGGTCACCACGCCCAACGCCGAGTACAACGTGCGCTGGCCGAGCCTGCCCGCCGGGCACGTGCGCCACCCCGACCACCGCTTCGAGTGGACGCGCGAGGAGTTCCGCGCGTGGGCCGCCGAGGCCGCCGGGCGGTACGGGTACGAGGTGGCCTTCCAGGGCGTCGGACCCGACGACCCCGAGGTCGGCGCGCCCACCCAGCTCGCCCTGTTCACCCTGTCCGGCGGCGACGGCCGCCCGGACGGCGCCCGTACAGACGCCCGTTCCGACCGGCGTACGACCGCGCAGGAGGCGGCCGCGTGACCACCACCGACACCACCGCCCCGGCCCGCCGCCTGGGCATACCCGACCTGTGCCTCGTCGTGCTCGTGGGCACCACCGGCAGCGGCAAGTCGACGTTCGCCCGCCGCCACTTCCTGCCCACCCAGGTGGTCTCCTCCGACGTCTGCCGCGGCCTGGTCAGCGACGACGAGAACGACCAGAGCGCCACCCCGGACGCCTTCGACGTGCTCCACTACATCGCGGGCAAGCGGCTGGCGGCCGGGCGGCTGACCGTCGTGGACGCCACCAACGTGCAGCCCGAGGCCCGCCGCCACCTCGTCGCGCTCGCCCGCGAGCACGACGTGCTGCCGGTCGCGGTCGTCCTCGACATGCCCGAGGAGGTGTGCGCCGCGCGCAACGCGCGCCGTCCCGACCGCGCCGGCCTGCCCCCGCACGTGCTGCCGCGCCAGCGCCGCGAGCTGCGCCGCTCGCTGCGGCACCTGGAGCGGGAGGGCTTCCGCACGGTGCACGTGCTGCGCGGCGAGGCGGAGGCCGAGACCGCAGGCGTCGTCCTGGAGCGCCGCTACAACGACCTGCGGCACCTGGCCGGCCCGTTCGACATCGTCGGCGACGTGCACGGCTGCCGCGCCGAGCTGGAGGCGCTGCTGGCCCGGCTGGGGTACGTGCTCACGCGCGACGAGGCCGGGCGGGCGGTCGGCGCCGCCCACCCCGAGGGCCGCACGGCCGTGCTCGTCGGCGACCTGGTCGACCGCGGGCCCGACACGCCCGGCGTGCTGCGCCTGGTCATGGGCATGGTCGCGGACGGCTCGGCGCTGTGCGTCCCCGGCAACCACGAGAACAAGCTCGGCCGCTTCCTCAAGGGCCGCAAGGTCCAGCACACGCACGGCCTGGCCGAGTCGATCGAGCAGCTGGAGAAGGAGGAGGGCGCCGACCCCGGCTTCGGGGACCGGGTGCGCGCGTTCGTCGACGGGCTGGTCAGCCACTACGTGCTGGACGGCGGCGCGCTCGTGGTCTGCCACGCCGGCCTGCCCGAGAAATACCACGGCCGCACCTCCGGCCGGGTCCGCTCGCACGCGCTGTACGGCGACACGACCGGCGAGACGGACGAGTTCGGGCTGCCCGTGCGCTACCCGTGGGCCGAGGACTACCGCGGCCGGGCCGCCGTCGTCTACGGCCACACGCCCGTACCGACGGCGAGCTGGCTCAACAACACCCTGTGCCTGGACACCGGCTGCGTCTTCGGCGGCCGGCTGACCGCGCTGCGCTGGCCGGAGCGCGAGATCGTGGACGTGCCCGCCGAGCGCGTCTGGTACGAGCCGGTCAAGCCGCTCGCCCCGCAGGCGCCCGGCGGCGCGGCCGGCCGCCCGCTGGACCTGGCGGACGTGCACGGCCGCCGCGTCGTGGAGACCGCCCACCTGGGCCGCGTCGCGGTCCGCGAGGAGAACGCGGCGGCGGCCCTGGAGGTCATGAGCCGCTTCGCGGTCGCGCCCGAGCTGCTGGCCTACCTGCCGCCGACCATGGCGCCCTGCGTCACCTCCCAGGAGGAGGCCCGCGGCGGAGCCGCTGATGTCGGCTATCTGGAGCACCCGGCCGAGGCGTTCGCCGCGTACCGCGCGGACGGCGTGCGGCAGGTGGTGTGCGAGGAGAAGCACATGGGCTCCCGCGCGGTGGTCCTGGTGTGCCGCGACGAGGCCGTCGCGCGCGAGCGCTTCGGCGCTGCCGGCGGCGTGACCGGCGCCGTGCACACCCGCACCGGGCGGCCGTTCTTCGACGACCCGGCCACCACCGAGCACCTGCTGGCCCGGCTGCGCGACAGCGTGGCGGGCGCCGGCCTGTGGGAGGAGCTGGACACCGACTGGCTGCTGCTGGACGGCGAGCTGATGCCCTGGTCGCTGAAGGCGGGCGGCCTGCTGCGCCACCAGTACGCGGCCGTGGGCGCCGCCTCCCGCGCGGCCTTCCCCGGCGCGCTCGCCGCGCTGGAGAGCGCCGCCGGGCGTGGCGTGGACGTGGCCGGGCTGCTGGAGCGGCAGCGCGCGCGGGCCGCCGACGCGGCCGCCTTCACCGCCGCCTACCGCCGCTACTGCTGGCGCACCGGCGAGGCAGTCGGCGAGCCGCTGGACGGCGTGCGCCTCGCGCCGTTCCAGCTGCTCGCGGTGCGCGGCCGCAGCCTCGCCGGAGTGCCGCACGACCAGCAGCTCGCGCTCATCGACCGGCTCGTGGCGCACGACGCGCGGCGGGCGCGTCCGCTGCTGGCTCCCACCGGCCGGGTGTACGTCGACACCGGCGACGAGGCGTCGGTCGCCGAGGGCGTGCGCTGGTGGCTGGAGCTGACCGGCGCGGGCGGCGAGGGCATGGTCGTCAAGCCGCTGGAGCCGCTGACGCGGACCGAGGGCGGCCGGCTGGTGCAGCCGGGCGTGAAGTGCCGCGGGCGGGAGTACCTGCGCATCGTGTACGGCCCGGAGTACACCCGCCCGGAGCACCTCGACCGGCTGCGGCAGCGGCACCTCGGCCACAAGCGCTCGCTCGCCCTGCGCGAGTACGCGCTGGGCGTGGAGGCCCTGGACCGGCTGGCGGCCGGCGAGCCGCTGTGGCGCGTACACGAGGCGGTGTTCGCGGTGCTCGCGCTGGAGTCGGAGCCGGTGGACCCGCGCCTGTAGGCACGGCCCGGCCCCTTGCGGCCCCGGGCTCCGGACGGTCCGCCGCCCGGGGCCCGGGGCCTTCGCACCCCCACCCCACGTGCACCATTGACGGGCCTGGACCTACTCTCTACCGTTGCGTCACTCTCAGTGGCCGGGCCGGGACCCGGCGACGGCCGCCACCCTCGCCGGCCGCCGCCGGCCGCCGACGGCCGCGGACAACAGAAGAGACGGAAGACGCCGGGCCGGGACGACCAGTGGGAAGGGCGTGATGGGTCTCTTCGACAGCGGCAGGCCCTTCCTCCAGGCGCTGCCCGGCGAGGACCGGCGCGCGCTGCTCGCGCTCGGCGTCCCCCGGGCGTACGAGCCGGGTGAGGCCGTGATGCGCGAGCACGACGCCACGTCCTTCGTGGCCGCGATACTCGCCGGCTGGGCCGCCGTCTCGGTGGAGACCGAGCGCGGCGTCCGCCTGATCCTGGCGCTGCGCGGCGTGGGCGAGGTCGTCGGCGACCAGGCGGCCATAGACCACCGGCCGCGCAGCGCCACCGTCACCGCGCTCGGCCCGCTCCAGACGGTGGTCGTACCCGGCGACCGGTTCCGCGCGTACCTGGCCGTACGGCCCGCCGCGACCGTACTGATCATGCGTCAGTTCAGCTCCCGGCTGCGCGCCTCGGACGGGGAGCGGCGGGCGCTGGCCTCCGAGCGGGTGCTCCAGCGGCTGTCCGCCCGCCTGGTCGAACTCGCCGAGCGCACCGGCCGCCCGGTCGAGGGCGAGGGCGTCGTCGTCGACCTGCCGCTGCCCCAGCAGGACATCGCCGCCGCCGTGGGCTCGACCCGGGAGGCGGTCGCCAAGGCGCTGCGCCTGCTGCGCGACCAGGGCGTGGTGCGTACCGCTCCGCGCCGCTTCGTGGTGTGCGACGTGGAACTGCTGCGGCTGCTGGCCGAGGGCCGGGCCTGAGCGAACCGGCCACGTACGCCCGGACCGGCCCGCGCCCGCGCCGGAGCCACGAGCCCCGTGTGCAAGACGCCGCGGGCCGCTGTGTAAACGGCTACAGCCACCGGCCGCGCGGGCCGGGACGCTGGAGCGCGTGGGCGGTCGGGTCGTGTGCCGCGGGGGAGCACGCGGCCCCACGGCCCGGCGCCGCGGAGCGGCGGCGGGACGGCCCGAGGGGGGAGACCCCGCCGCCCGCTCCGGCCCGCCGGTCTCCCGGACACCGCGGCGGTCCGCCGGCCGGTGCCGCGGCCGGCGTGCGCGGCACGGACCGGGAAGGGCCTGTACGGCGTCGGTCGTACAGGCCCACCGGGCGGTACGGGCGCCGGGCGGTACGCCGCCGACCGCCCGTACCGCCCGGCAGGACCGGACGGTCGGCCGGAACAGCCGTACGGCGGCCATCCAGCGCGGCCACCCAGGGGGAAGGACGGCGAAGCGATGAGCGGACCGGAGGACGGCCGGGAGCCGGCGGCGGAGCGGACGAGCCGGCTGGCGGTCCCCGACTGCGGCCCGCTGGCCGAAGCGGGCACCGCCCACCTCGCCCGCGAGGCCCGCGCCAGCCTGTACGCCGCCGGTACGGGCGCCGGGACCGGCGCCGAAACGGGCGCGGCGGACGACCCCGCCGGCCCGGGACCGGGCCCGCGGGCCGAGGGCCCGGTCCCGGCCGAGGAGCTGGCCCGGCTGCGCCGCGTCTACCGGAAGCCGGCCGGTCACGACGCCCTGCGGGACCGCCTCGCCGCCGCCCGCGCCCTCGCGCTGTGCGGCGACCACGGCACCGGCCGCGCCGCGACCGCGCTCACCCTGCTCGGCGAGCTGGCCGGGGGCCGGGTGCGGCGCCTGGCCCTGAGCACCGCCCGCGTCACGCCCGACAGCGGCGCGGTCGACAAGGGCCACGGCTACTTGCTGGAGGTCCCCGCCGACGCGCTGCGCGCCGGGCCCGAGCGCCACCTGGACCTGCTGCGCGCCCTGTTCACCGAGCGGGAGGGGTACGCGGTCGTGCTCGTCGCCGACGAGGAGACCGCCGACCGGCTGCTGCGCGACCGCCGCCACGCGGCCGCCCACCAGCCGCCGCCCGCCCACGACGTCCTCCAGGCCCACCTGGCCGACCTGCTGGCCGGGGAACCGGAGGCCCTGGCCGCCGCCCGGCGCACCGCCGCCCGCGCCGACCTGTGGCACGCCGTCGGCCTGGACGAGCCGCGTCCCGGCGAGGCGGCGTGGCTGGCCGGCCGGCTGGCCGCGCACGCCCGCGGCCGGCTGACCGACGCGGAGCTGCTGGACGCCTGCCGGAGCCTGGCGCCCCGGCAGGCGCGCGCGTGGCTGGCGGGCGCCGACTGCCCGGCCGCGCTGCCCGACGCCCTGCCCGCGCTGCGCGCGACGGCCCTGCGCGTGGCGCTCGCCGTCTTCAACGGCGCGCCCCACAGCGTCGCCGCCGAGGCCGCCGAGCTGCTGACCTGGGAGCTGGCCGTCGCGCTCGACCCCCAGTACGCGCCGGGACGCGCGCTGTTCGGCCCGCCCGACGCGGCCCGCCTTGCCGCCGCGCGCGCGACGGCCGGCACCGGCGCCGCCGACCTCGGCGACGCGGCCGTGCCGGTACGCGTGGCCCGCTACCGGGGCCGGCTGCTGGCGCCCGCGGTGCTGTCCGAGCTGTGGGACGGCCACCACAACCTCCGCGCGCCGGTCGCCCGCTGGCTGCGCGAGCTGTGCGACGACCCGCGCCCGCAGGTGTGGGTGCGGGCCGCGGCGGCCGCGGGCGCGCTGTGCGCCCGCGACCTCCTGTACGGCCTGACCGAGCTGCTGCTGCCGCTGGCCCGTGCCGGGAGCCCGGTGCGGCGGCCGGCCGCGGCCACCGCCGTCGCCGAGGCGGCCCGCGACCCCGGCGTGCGCCCCGCCGTGGCCGCCCTGCTGCGCGACTGGGCGGCCGCGGGACCGGCCGACGAGCCGCTGCGGCTGACGGCCGCACTCGCCCACGGCTACGGGCTGGTGGCCGACTCGGTGCGGGCGGCCCTGGACGAACTGGGCCGGGCCGACTGGCCGGACGGCGGCGCGGCCGCGTCCCTCAGCGTCGCGCGCCTGCTGGCGGGCCCCGAGCCGCGGCCGGTGCTGGCCCGGCTCGGCCAGTGGCTGGGCGAGGAGCAGCCGGGCCTGCGCGAGCTGGCCCTGCTGACCGTGCTGCGCGCCCTGACCCTGCGCGCCTCCCGGCTGTGGGGCGGCTGGGAGACGTCCCTTTGCGAGCCGTACGGCCGCTGGCCGCTGGCCGGTGCCCTGCTGGCCGCGCGGCCGGAGTGCGCCGAGCGGCTGGCCGGCCTGGTGCGGGCCGCGCTGACCTCGCCGCGCTCGGCGGCGGCCGCACAGGAGGCACTGGTCGCCTGGCTGCGGCGGGCCACGGGCGACCAGGCGCAGCTGCGGACGCTGGGCGACTTCCTGCCGCTGCTGACCGGGGAGGCCGGCGGGGCCGCGGGCGGGCGGGCGGCCGCGCGGATACGCGAGGTGCTCGAAACGCTGTGACGGCGTGGGACCCGTCTAAGGCACGGGGCGGACACCGGGGGACACGAGCGAGCGACAGGGGTGCGAGGCGCATGACGAGAGAGGACGGGGAGACATGGACCCGACGGGGGAGCGGACGGGACACCGGGCGCGGCGGCCGGCGGCTGGGGCGCGCACGCTGCGCGAGGCGCTGCGGCGCGGCGGCGGCGCCCTGCCCGAGGCGCTGTGGGAGGCGGACGACGGCGCGCTGCTGGCCGCGCTGGACGAGAGACTGCCGGCCGACCGGGCCGCCCGCGTCGTCGTGGAACTGGTACGGCGCGCGCCCGAGCGCCGCCCGGAGGCGGCCGACGCGGTGTGCGAGCGGGTGCTGACGGCCGGCCTCTACCTGGACGCCGTGAGCGGCCCGTGGCCCGCGGACGGCGGTCCGCCCGGGGACGGCGGCGGCAGGCTGCGGGTGCGCAACGCGGTCCTGCTGTACGAGGGCCTGGTCCGCCCGTACGCGGCGCGCGGCGCGGCCCCGGAGCTGCTGGCGCGGGTGCTGCCCCGGCTGTGGGCCGCGCGCGACGGGGCGGGCCGCGAGGCGGTGCGCCGGATCGTCGGCGGCGGCCCGCCCACGGGCTTCGGCGAACGCGGCTGGAAGGCGCTGTTCACCGGCGCCGACCACGCCGCCTGGACGGCCGGCGCCGACCACGACCACGCGGGCGGGCCGTCCGCGTCGGACCGCGCGTCCGAGTCGGACCACGCGGCCGGGGCGGATCCCGTGGCCGGGGTCGTCCGCGTGCCGTACCGGCCGGCCGTACCGCCTGGCGCGGTCCCGCGGCACGGCGGCCCGGACCGGCCGGCCCCGCGCCGGTCCCCGGGCGGGCCGCGGGGTGACGACGGCGGGTGGATCGACCTCCAGCCCGGCCAGCTGTGGGTGGCGGCGCTGCTGACGGTGATCGCGGTCGCCCTGGTGCTGATCGTGGTGCTCGCGACCCGCTGACGGCCGCGCGCCCCCGGCTGCGGGCTGCGACAGGCGGCGGGCGTCCGGTCCGTACGAGGGGCGGCGGACGCCCGCGTCGGTGGGGCCCGGCCGGGAGGGGAGGGCGCGGCGCCGGCCCGGACCCGGGCCCGTCCCGGGGCACCTGGCCCGCGCGACCCGTCCGACGAGGCGGCACGGGCCAGGGCTCCGCCCCGCCGTACCAGCCCGCCCGCCCCCGGCGTCCGCCTCCGGCCGCCAGGCGCGAAGATGGAGGCATGGGATTCCACGTCGACTCCGAGGCCGGTCGGCTGCGCCGGGTCATCCTGCACCGCCCCGACCTGGAGCTGAAGCGGCTCACACCCACCAACAAGGCGGCACTCCTGTTCGACGACGTGCTGTGGGTGCGCCGGGCCCGCCAGGAGCACGACGGCTTCGCGGACGTGCTGCGCGAGCTGGGTGTCGAGGTGCACCTGTTCGCCGACCTGCTGGCCGAGAGCCTGGAGGTGCCCGCGGCGCGGGATCTGGTGCTCGACCGGGTGTTCGACGAGAAGGAGTACGGGCCGCTGGCCACCGACCACCTGCGCGCGGCCTTCGCCGAGCTGCCGCCCGCCGAGCTGACCGAGGCGCTGGTGGGCGGCATGACCAAGCGGGAGTACCTGGAGTGGCACCCCGAGCCGGTGTCCGTCCGCTTCCACACCATGGAACCGGACGACTTCCTGGTCCACCCGCTGCCGAACCACCTGTTCACGCGGGACGCGTCCGCATGGGTGTACGACGGGGTGTCCATCAACGCCATGCGCTGGCCGGCCCGCTGGCACGAGACGGTGCACTACGAGGCGGTCTACCGCCACCACCCGCTGTTCGCGGGCGGCGGCTTCCACGTCTGGTCGGAGGGGCAGGCCGCCTACCCGTCCACGATCGAGGGCGGCGACGTGCTGGTCATCGGCAACGGCGCGGTGCTGATCGGGATGAGCGAGCGCACCACCCCGCAGGCGGTGGAGATGCTGGCGCGCGGGCTGTTCGCGGCCGGTTCGGCCCGTACGATCGTGGCGCTCGACCTGCCCAAGAGCCGGGCGTTCATGCACCTGGACACGGTGATGACGATGGTCGACGGGGACACCTTCACCCAGTACGCGGGCCTGGGCCAGCTGCGCTCGTACACCATCGAGCCGGGCGCGGAGAGCCAGGAGCTGAAGGTCACCGACCACCCGCCCGAGCACATGCACCGGGCCATCGCGGCGGCGCTCGGCCTGGACTCCGTCCGCGTGCTCACCGCGACGCAGGACGTGCACGCGGCCGAGCGCGAGCAGTGGGACGACGGCTGCAACGTGCTCGCCGTCGAGCCGGGCGTGGTGGTCGCGTACGAGCGGAACTCGACGACCAACACCTACCTGCGCAAGCGCGGTATCGAGGTGATCACCATCCCCGGCAGCGAGCTGGGCCGGGGCCGGGGCGGGCCGCGGTGCATGAGCTGCCCGGTGGAGCGGGACGCCGTCCGGTAGCCGGTAGCCGGTGACCCGTAGCCCTCCGGGTCCTGCGGTCGTATATATGCGGCACTCCGTATACGATTCCATGGTTCGTGCCGCCGGTACGGCCGCCGTCGCGGCCGCCGCCGCTGTGACCTAGGAGCCCCCTCATGGCGTACGACCTGACCGGTCGCCACTTCCTCAAGGAGCTGGACTTCACCGCCGGGGAGTTCCGGCACCTGGTCGGCCTGGCCGCCGAGCTGAAGGCCGCCAAGCGCGCGGGCACCGAGCGGCGGCGGCTCACGGGGCGCAACATCGCCCTGGTGTTCGAGAAGACCTCCACCCGCACCCGCTGCGCCTTCGAGGTCGCCGCCGCCGACCAGGGCGCCTCGACCACGTACCTGGACCCGGCCGGCTCGCAGATCGGGCACAAGGAGTCGGTGAAGGACACCGCGCGCGTGCTGGGCCGCATGTTCGACGCGATCCAGTACCGGGGGCACGGCCAGGAGGTCGTGGAGGAATTGGCCGCGCACGCCGGGGTGCCGGTCTACAACGGGCTCACCGACGAGTGGCACCCGACCCAGATGCTCGCCGACGTGCTGACCATGACCGAGCACGCGGACAAGCCGCTGGACCGCGTCGGGTACGCCTACCTGGGCGACGCCCGGTCCAACATGGGCAACTCCATCCTGGTCACCGGCGCGCTGCTCGGCATGGACGTGCGCATCGTCGCGCCGCGGCCGCTGTGGCCGGACGAGGAGGTCGTCGGCCTGGCACGCGGCCTCGCACAGGACTCCGGCGCCCGGATCACGATCACCGAGGAGGTGGCCGAGGGGGTGCGCGGCGCGGACTTCGTGGCCACCGACGTGTGGGTGTCGATGGGGGAGAGCAAGGAGGTCTGGGACGAGCGGATCGCGCTGCTGCGGCCGTACGCGGTGACGGTGGACACGCTGCGCGCCACCGGCAACGACCGGGTGCGGTTCCTGCACTGCCTGCCCGCCTTCCACGACCTGGGCACGGTCGTGGCCCGGGAGATCCACGACCGGTACGGGCTGACCTCGCTGGAGGTGACGGACGAGGTGTTCGAGTCGGAGCACTCGATCGTCTTCGACCAGGCCGAGAACCGCCTGCACACGATCAAGGCGGTGCTGGTGGCGACGCTGGCAGGGTGAACCACACGACTTTGCCGTGCGCCGTGGCCCGGTAGCCGGAGTCGGCGCTGAGGGTGCGCAGCAGCCGCAGGCCGCGCCCGCGCTCGTTCATCTTCCGCTGCTCCCAGTCGTCCCGCAGGTCCCGGGCGGTGCGGCCCTCGCGGTCGGCGGGCGGGGGCAGGCCGCCGGGCAGCGACGGGTCCGGGTCGTGGACCTCCACCTGCCAGCCGGTGGCCGTGCGCGCCACGATCAGCTTCAGCGGCTCGTCGCCGTCGGTGTGCTGCACGGCGTTGGCGACGAGTTCCGTGGTCAGCAGCTCCGCCGTCTCCCGGTCCACGGCGGCGCCGGTGCGGGACAGGGCGAACCGTACCAGCGCACGGGCCAGGGGGACGGCCGCCGTGGTGTGCGGCAGGGCGAAGCGCCAGTGCGTCGCGGGCGGTGCGGGCTCGGACAACGTGTCGGTCCAGTCGGGCTGCGGGGCCGGCCGGTCACCCGTCGGTGAGCGGGGTGGTCCCTGTGGGTGCATGCTTCCCCTCATTCAACAGTAAAAGGTGCGAAAGGGAGTGTAAGGGGTGGCCGCTGTCGTCGTCGGCCGTACCGGCGTGCGCTCGCGGCGGACCGCCCGCGCCGGAACCCGCTGAGGGCGCGCGGCGGCGCGACACGGGTCGTTTCCGGTCAGCCGCGCGGTGGGGCGCGCGCCGCCGCGCGTCGCGCCGTCGAGGACGCCGCCGCGCGGGGTCGCCGGCGGCGTACGGGCACTCGCGTCCCACCGGCGACAGCGTTCACGGCGGCACCGCCTGTGCCGCCGGGCTCTCGCGGCACTTCCGGTGACCCGTGTAACCCGCGGCCTGCGCAGGGGCGGACTGGGGCGCGCCGGGGGCGAGGCCGGCGATCCAATCGCTTCGACGGGAATTATGACTTTCCGTCAGGCCCGTTCGCGGCGCCGTCCCGGCCTCCGGCCGCGGCCCGTGCACGCGCCCGGCGGGCGACTTCGCGGACGTGTCGGCGGTCCGCTTGTATGTCCGTCGCAGGGACATATTTTATGACCTGATTCCGCGTGGTTCCCGGCCGGTCGGCCCCTGTCGCGGATTTCTCGGAAGTCTTGATTACGCATTGTTTTCCCCGGCTCGGACGGCGGACGCTCGAATTGTTCGGTGCCCCCTTCACCGAACACACTCGACACCCGCACGAAAGAGGAGAGCGAGATGACGCAGGATCTGATCGCCAAGTACAAGCTCAGGCTGGAGGCCCACCGCGTCCCGATGGCCAACGGTTCTCACGAACTGTTGACCTTCGGCGAGGGCAGGATCACCTGCCACGCGGTCTTCATCGAGGTCACCTACCAGTCCCAGATTCTTCCCGACGGCTCGGAGATCGCCACGGTCAACGGCATCCTCCGTGCCAAGAAGAGCTGTGACTTCGCCATTTTCCAGGGCATCCGGTCCTGGCGCTGCGAGCCGTGCAAGAAGCCGCCCCTTCAGCTGTGGCGCGGTGCGGTGGCGGTGCAGAGCCAGTCGCCGAAGTTCGTCGAGCTCAACGCGCGGTCCTTCTGGACGGAGACGAAAATCGTGCCCGAGGGGCCGGTCATCGAGCGCTGGTGGGCCCTGGACGAGGAACTGGAAGTCGAAGAGGACGAGTGACCCCGAAACGCCGGCCGCGCCGCCTTTCGCACGCGTACGGTGCGAAAGGCGGCGCGGCCCGCTTTTCGGGGTCCGGGACATGCCCGTATCGCGGCGGGAAGAATTCCCGCGCCCGGCCCCGGGCCGCCGCACCGCCGCGTCGCGGTGCGGCGGCCCCGGGCCGGTCACCTCTGCCGTCGCCGAACCGCCCTGGCCGCCCTCGTCCCGCGTGACGCCCTCGACCGTACCGTCGCCCTCGACCGCACCGTCCTGGCGGCCTGGCGCGAGGAACCTGACAGAGGGACAGGACACGTGAGGAGTGCGCGGGTCGAGACAACCTGCGGGGCGCAGCCACCGTCCTCCGGTGCGGGACCCTGGCCGTGTTCGGCGCCTGCGGGGTCCTCATGACACGGCCGATCCGAGGCCGATGACGAGGAGGACCACTGTGATCCGTGTCCCGCGCCTGGTGACCGCCGCCGCGGCGGCGGTCATCGCGCTGGCGGTGGGAGCGCCGGGGCCGGCGCACGCGTCGCCGGGATCGGTGCCCGTGCGGCCGTCTGCCGCTTCGCCGCCGCCCGCACCGCCCGGCGGCTCCGACGAGCGGCTTCCGGAGGGCTGGGAGATCTCCGGTACGGGCGCCGGGAGGGAGCTGGTCTGGCACGCCGCGGCCCCGGTGCCCCCCGGGGACGCGCGCGTCGAGTTCCACGCCGGGCACCGGCTGCTGGGCGTGCCGGTGGCCGGAGCGGACCGGCGTACGTTCCGGCTCCGGCTGGGCGGCGCGCGGGTCGGGGCGGCGGCGGGGTTGCAGGTGCGGGCGGGTGGGCGCCGACTGGACGCGGCCGGTTCCGCGCCGCAGGCCCGGCGGCCGGCCGCACCGGTGCGCCCGGCTCCCGCCCTGCCCCCGAACCCGGTCGACCCCGGCCTTCCGGGGCCCTACCGGACCGTCGGCGGGGAGTACGAACTGCCGTCGGAGCCCCTGGCCGGCTACCCCGAACCGCTGGAGATGCGGGCCGCGGTCGTGGGGCCGGCCGATGCGCCGGGCCGCCGGCCGCTGGCGCTCTTCCTGCACGGGCGCCACTCCAGCTGCTACACCCCCGAAGGGCACCGGGCGCGGGAGGCGAGGGAGTCGGAGTGGCCGTGCGCGCCCGGAGACCGGGAGGTGCCGAGCTACCGCGGCTACCTGCACGACCAGCGGCTGCTGGCCTCTCAGGGCTATGTGACGGTGTCGATCTCCGCCAACGCCGTCAACGCCCAGGACTACCTCGACGAGGACGGCGGAGCGCAGGCCCGTTCGTCGCTGGTGCGACTGCACCTCGCCCGCTGGGCGCGGTGGGCGGCCGACCGGGACTCGGCGCCGGCGGCGGTGCGCGCAGTGGCGCGGGCCGACCTCTCCCGGGTACTCCTGGTCGGACACTCCCGGGGCGGGGAGGGGGTCGACCGGGCCGCGTTGGACAGCCTGTCCCGGCCGCCCGCCGGCCAGGACGGGTACCACGGCCCCGTACGGTGGCGTATCCGCGGCACCGTGCTGATAGGCCCCACGCTCTTCGGGCAGAACCCGGCCCCCGACGTACCGTCGGTCACGATACTGCCGGGCTGCGACGGAGACGTCTCCGACCTGCAGGGCGAGCTGTACCTCGACGGCACCCGCGGGGTGAGCCGGGGCGCGGCGCTGCACAGCGCGGTGTACATGACCGGGGCCAACCACAACTTCTTCAACAGCGAGTGGACCCCGGGGCAGGCGCAGGCTCCGGCCGAGGACGACTTCCAGACCGGTGACACGCCCGACGCCGTGTGCACGCCGGGCACGAAGACCCGGTTGACCGCGGCCCAGCAGCAGGCCGCGGGCTCCACGTACATCGCCGCGGCGGCCCGGCTGTTCGTCGCCGGTGACGACCGGGTGCTGCCGCTGCTGGACGGTTCGGGCCGGCGGGCGCCGTCGGCCGATCCCGCGCGGGTGCTCACCCACGCCGTCGGCGGGGGACGCACGCCGGTGGTCGTGCCCGACGACTCCGTCGCCGTGACGGGCGGGCGGCTGTGCGGGCAGGTGGACCGCGACCCGGCCACCGCGTGCCTGCCGCCCGACGGGACCCAGGCGTCGCCGCACTTCACGGCGTGGGAGCCGGCGCCGGAGCCGGGCCGGTACGCGGTGGCGACGCACTGGACGAGGGCGGGGTCCCCGGTGCGGATCCGGCCCGCCCGTCCGGTGTCCGTGGCCGGTGCGCGGGAGCTGGCGCTGCGCGTGATCGTGCCGCCCAACACCGCCGGGACCCGCCTGGACGTCGCCCTCACCGACGCGTCGGGCCACCGGGCGGCCCTCGGCGAGGCCCGCGTCGACGGGCTGCCGGGCACCGAGCGGACCACCTCCTACTGGGCCCGGGAGGTGCGGGTGCCGCTGTCCGCCGCGACCCGCGCCGGGCTGGACCTCCGGCACGTCACGGCCCTGGAGCTGACTCCCCGGAGCCGGTCGGGGCGGGCCTGGCTGATGGACGCCTGGGGATGGCGGCCGGGCGTCCCGGCCGTACGGCCCGCGGCCCTGCCCCGCATCGACATCGGCCGGCAGACCGTCGAGGAGGGCGACTCCGGGACCCGCACCCACCACGTCCCGGTACACGTCACCGGCCCCGGCCACGGCCAGGTCCGGATCTTCCTCTCCGCGCCCGACGCCGACCAGGCCACCTCCCGCGTCGTGACGGTCGGCCCCGGCCATCACGACATCGACGTGCCCATCGAGGTGCGGGGCAACACCCGCTACGGCTACGACGCCTCGTACGACGTGTTCGCCAAGGCCGTACGGGGCACGGTGGTCGGCTCATACCACGGCGGGCTGACCGTCAAGGAGGACGACCCGGTCCCCACGGCCCGCGTGACGCCGGTCGCGGACCGGGTCACCGAGGGGCAGAGCCTGACCTGGCGGGTGACGCTGTCGGAGACGGCCGACACGGACGTGCAGGCGGGTTTCGCCTTCCTGCCGGCCGGCCAGGGCCCGGAGCTGTCCACCACGGACGTCGACAGCACGTGGCTGCGGGACGTCTTCGGTGAAGAACCGACCCCCGCCCGGCCGCTGTCCGCGGTGGGTGAGGAGCCGACCCTGTGGTTCGCGGTCCCCGCCGGCGCGCGGACCGTCGACGTGTCCGTGCCCACGGTCAGGGACCGGGTGAGCGAACCGCCGGAGTCCCTGCGACTGCGGCCCCTCGTCTACGACTGGTCAGGGCAGCCGCACCCGGGACCGGAGTTCACCGGCACGGTGCGCGACGCCGCCTGACGCGGCGCCCGGCCGCAGGACTCCAGGGCGTGCCACCGGTCCGGCCAGGGCCGGTGGCACGCCCTTCGCGGTCCGCCAAGCCCGCGAACGGCGGTCAGATGTCGCGGAACGTCTCGATCTGGGCGCCGATGGAGTTCAGCCGCTCGGCCAGGTCCTCGTACCCCCGGTTGATGACGTACACGTTGCGCAGCACCGAGGTGCCCGGCGCCGCCATCATCGCCAGCAGCACCACCACGGCCGGCCGCAGCGCCGGCGGGCACATCATCTCGGCGGCGCGCCAGCGGGTCGGGCCCTCGACCAGCAGCCGGTGCGGGTCGAGCAGCTTGACGTGCGCGCCGAGCCGGTTCAGCTCGGTGAGGTAGATCGCCCGGTTGTCGTAGACCCAGTCGTGGATCAGCGTGGAGCCCTGGGCGGCGGCGGCGATGGCCGCGAAGAAGGGTACGTTGTCGATGTTGAGGCCGGGGAAGGGCATGGGGTGGATCTTGTCGATCGGCGCCTGGAGCTTCGAGGGCCGCACGGTCAGGTCCAGCAGCCGGGTGCGGCCGTTGTCCGCCGCGTACTCCGCGCCGCGCTCGTGGTCCAGGCCCATCTCCTCCAGCACGGCCAGCTCGATCTCCAGGAACTCCACCGGCACCCGGCGGATCGTCAGCTCCGACTCGGTGACCAGGGCCGCGGCGAGCAGGCTCATGGCCTCGACGGGGTCCTCCGAGGGCGCGTAGTCCACGTCCCGGTCGAT
The DNA here is from genome assembly GCF_031932565.1 of Streptomyces sp. B1866. NCBI lineage: Bacteria > Bacillati > Actinomycetota > Actinomycetes > Kitasatosporales > Streptomycetaceae > Streptomyces > Streptomyces sp. B1866. The sequence goes on along the minus strand of NZ_JAVSCF010000007.1, from coordinate 50,221 downwards.
GCCGGCGACGCCGTGGACGGTGAGCGTGGTGGTGCCCACGCCCTCGACCCGGACGCCCAGCTGCTCCAGGAAGAAGCACAGGTCCTGGACCATGTAGTTGGAGGAGGCGTTGCGGATCACCGTGACGCCGTCGTGCCGGGCCGCGGCCAGCAGCGCGTTCTCGGTGACGGTGTCCCCGCGCTCGGTCAGCACGATCGCGCGCGTGGGCCGCACCGACCGGTCGACCACCGCGTGGTACATGCCGTCGGTGGCGGTGATCTCCAGGCCGAAGTGGCGCAGCGCGGTCAGGTGCGGCTGCACCGTCCGGGTGCCGAGGTCGCAGCCGCCCGCGTACGGGATGCGGAACCGGTCCTCCCGGTGCAGCAGCGGGCCGAGGAACATGATCACGCTGCGGGTCCGGCGGGCCGCCTCGGTGTCCATGGCGTCCAGGTCCAGCTCGGCGGGCGGCACGATCTCCAGGTCCGCGCCGTCGTTGATCCAGCGGGTGCGCACCCCGACGCTGCCCAGGACTTCCAGGATGCGATACACCTCCTCGATCCGGGCGACCCGGCGCAGGGTGGTGCGGCCCGCGTTGAGCAGCGCGGCGCACAGCAGCGCCACGCACGCGTTCTTGCTGGTCTTGACGTCGATGGCGCCGGACAGCCGGCGTCCGCCGACCACCCGCAGGTGCATCGGTCCGGCGTAGCCCAGCGAGACGATCTCACTGTCCAGGGCTTCACCGATTCGGGCGATCATCTCAAGGCTGATGTTCTGATTGCCTCGCTCGATGCGGTTGACCGCGCTCTGGCTGGTGCCCAGGGCCTCTGCGAGCTGCGTCTGCGTCCAGCCCCGGTGCTGGCGGGCGTCGCGGATGAGCTTGCCGATCCGTACGAGGTAGTCATCGGTCATGATCCGAGGCTATCTCACATATGAGATCGTCGCCTTTTCCGCTCGCCGTACGGGCGTGCCGGGCGGCCCGTTCGAGTGACGGCCGCCACGCCGCCCGCGCCCGGGCGGGACATGACCGTGCGAAGGCGATGTACTAGAGTTATCTCGACATCGAGATATCTGTATGGACGGCGTACCGCCGCCGCGCCGCCAAGGCGGTGAGACGGTAAGGCAAGCCTAAGTTAGCCCTACCTTAGCTCATCGGCTCCGGTGCGCGGCGGCAGGATCGCGGTGGTAGGCGCGTACCCGCGCAGGAACGCATGAAGGAGATTGTCGTGTCGGCGAACAGCTTCGACGCCCGCAGCACCCTGACGGTGGGCGACGAGTCGTACGAGATCTTCAAGCTGGACACGGTGGCGGGCTCCGAGCGCCTGCCGTACAGCCTGAAGGTGCTGCTGGAGAACCTGCTCCGCACCGAGGACGGCGCCAACATCACCGCCGACCACATCCGAGCGCTCGGCGCCTGGGACCCCGCGGCCCAGCCCAGCCAGGAGATCCAGTTCACGCCGGCCCGCGTCATCATGCAGGACTTCACCGGCGTGCCCTGCGTCGTGGACCTGGCCACCATGCGGGAGGCGGTCAAGGAGCTGGGCGGCGACCCGTCCCGCATCAACCCGCTGGCGCCCGCCGAGCTGGTCATCGACCACTCCGTCATCGCGGACCGCTTCGGCACCCCGGACTCCTTCGCCCAGAACGTGGAGCTGGAGTACGGGCGCAACAAGGAGCGCTACCAGTTCCTGCGCTGGGGCCAGACCGCCTTCGACGAGTTCAAGGTCGTACCGCCCGGGACCGGCATCGTCCACCAGGTGAACATCGAGCACCTGGCCCGCGTCGTCATGGTCCGCGACGGCAAGGCCTACCCCGACACCCTGGTCGGCACCGACTCGCACACCACCATGGTCAACGGCCTGGGCGTGCTGGGCTGGGGCGTCGGCGGCATCGAGGCCGAGGCCGCGATGCTCGGCCAGCCGGTGTCGATGCTCATCCCGCGCGTGGTCGGCTTCAAGCTGACCGGCGAGCTGCCGACCGGCACCACCGCCACCGACCTGGTGCTGACGATCACCGAGATGCTGCGGCAGCACGGGGTCGTCGGCAAGTTCGTGGAGTTCTACGGCGAGGGCGTCTCCGCCATCCCGCTCGCCAACCGCGCCACCATCGGCAACATGTCGCCCGAGTTCGGCTCGACCGCCGCGATCTTCCCCGTCGACGGCGAGACCATCAACTACCTGCGGCTCACCGGCCGCACCGCCCAGCAGCTCGCCCTGGTCGAGGCGTACGCCAAGGTGCAGGGCCTGTGGCTGGACCCGGCCGCCGAGCCGGCGTTCTCCGAGAAGCTGGAGCTGGACCTGGCGACGGTCGTGCCGTCCATCGCCGGCCCCAAGCGCCCGCAGGACCGCATCGTGCTGGCCCAGGCCGCCGAGAAGTTCGCCCAGGACGTACGCGCCTACGTCAGCGTCGCCGACCTGGACCAGGCCGGTGTCGAGTCCTTCCCGGCCTCCGACGCCCCGGCGGTCAGCAACGGCGTGCCCGCCAACCCGGTCCCGGTGACCGCCCCCGACGGCACGGTGTACGAGATCGACCACGGCGCCGTCACCGTGGCCGCCATCACCTCCTGCACCAACACCTCCAACCCGTACGTGATGGTCGCCGCCGCCCTGGTGGCCAAGAAGGCCGTCGAGAAGGGCCTGACCCGCAAGCCGTGGGTCAAGACCACCCTGGCCCCGGGCTCCAAGGTCGTCTCGGACTACTACGACCGGGCCGGCCTCACCCCGTACCTGGACAAGCTGGGCTTCAACCTCGTCGGCTACGGCTGCACCACCTGCATCGGCAACTCCGGCCCGCTGCCGGAGGAGGTCTCCCAGGCGGTCAACGACCACGACCTGGCCGTGGTGTCCGTGCTCTCCGGAAACCGCAACTTCGAGGGCCGCATCAACCCGGACGTCAAGATGAACTACCTGGCGTCCCCGCCGCTGGTCGTCGCCTACGCCATCGCGGGCTCCATGAAGGTGGACATCACCCGGGACGCGCTCGGCACCGACAGCAGCGGCAACCCGGTGTACCTCAGCGACATCTGGCCCTCCGAGAAGGAGGTCGAGGACGTCGTCGCCTCCGCCATCGGCCAGGAGATGTTCAGCTCCAGCTACGCCGACGTCTTCGCGGGCGACGCGCAGTGGCAGGCGCTGCCCATCCCGACCGGCGACACCTTCGAGTGGGACCCGGAGTCCACCTACGTGCGCAAGCCCCCGTACTTCGAGGGCCTGACGCTGGAGACCTCCCCGGTCACCGACATCACCGGCGCGCGCGTGCTCGCCAAGCTCGGCGACTCGGTCACCACCGACCACATCTCCCCGGCCGGTGCCATCAAGGCCGACACCCCGGCCGGGAAGTACCTCACCGAGCACGGCGTGGAGCGCCGCGACTTCAACTCCTACGGCTCCCGCCGCGGCAACCACGAGGTCATGATCCGCGGCACCTTCGCCAACATCCGGCTGCGCAACCAGATCGCGCCCGGTACGGAAGGCGGCTACACCCGCGACTTCACCCAGGAGGGCGGGCCGGTCTCCTTCATCTACGACGCCTCGCAGAACTACCAGGCGGCGGGCATCCCGCTGGTCGTCCTCGCGGGCAAGGAGTACGGCTCCGGCTCCTCCCGCGACTGGGCGGCCAAGGGCACCGCGCTGCTGGGCGTCAAGGCCGTCATCGCCGAGTCGTACGAGCGCATCCACCGCTCGAACCTGATCGGCATGGGCGTGCTGCCGCTCCAGTTCCCGGAGGGCGCCTCCGCGCTGTCGCTGGGCCTGACGGGTGAGGAGTCCTTCGAGATCACCGGGATCACGGCGCTCAATGACGGCGAGATCCCGCGCACGGTGAGGGTGAAGGCCGCCCGCGGCGGAGCCGCTGACGAGCAGAGCGTGGAGTTCGACGCCACGGTGCGCATCGACACGCCGGGCGAGGCGGACTACTACCGCAACGGCGGCATCATGCAGTACGTGCTGCGGTCGCTGATCCGCAAGTAAGTCCGCACGTCAGAAGGCCGCCGTCGGGGGCCGCGCCCGAAGCGCCGGGCGCGGCCCCTCGCGCGCAGTCAGACGTCACAGGAACGTGCCCGAGGGGACGTACGGCGCCGGCGGGCGCATCCCGCGCAGGCACACGTACCCCTCGTTGACCAGCTCCAGGCCCGCCTCCAGGCCCACGTCGACCGCCCACTCCTGCTCCGCGGTCAGGTGCGGCACGTACGCCCGGGTGCCCGCCGGCAGGCTCAGCAGCGCCGCCGTCAGCAGCCGCCGGGCCAGCCGCCGCGAGGTCGCGGCCAGCAGCTCCACCCGCCCGTCGTCGCCCACGTAGGCGTACCCGCTGCCCGCCAGGTCGTCCGCGACGAACAGCCGCCGCTGCCCCAGCAGCAGCCCGTGGTCGGGGCCGTGCGCGCCGCCCCGGGTGCGCCGGTCGACGGAGTCCATCAGGTCCTGGTGCCGGGCCACCCCCTCGTGCACGGCCCCGTCCGGAGGCGGCAGGCGCTCCTTCAGGGCCGCGTCGACCGTGCCGCGCAGCGCCATCGCCGGGTGCAGGGTGAAGCCGGCGCGCCGGTACGCGGCCGCCGCACGCGGGTCGGGCGAGCCGCAGATGATGCCGCGCAGGCAGCCGCGGCCGTAGGCCAGCGCGGCGGCCAGCAGCTCGCGGCCCAGGCCCCGGCCCTGCGCCCGGGGCAGCACGGCGAACAGCGCCAGCCCCCAGGTGCCCTCCCGCCGGGTGGACAGCGCCGTGCCCACCGGCGTGCCCGCGTCGTCCACGGCGAGCCAGCAGCCGCCCGGGTCGGTCCTGGCCAGGTGCCGGTTGCGGGCCAGGACGCGCGGATCGCCGGGCCCGGGCAACTCGGGGCTGCCGGGCAGGGCGCGCCAGGGGCCGAGGGCGGCGCGGGCCACCCGGTGGACCGCCTCGGCGTCCTCGTCGGTGTCGCGTAACGGGCGCAGGATCACCCGTCCATCATGGCGGGCCGCATGTCGCGGCCACGAGCGAGGGGGCCGTGGCGGGAGGATGGTACCGGTGCCGCCGCGGGACGGACACGATCCACGGCCGGAAGCCGCCGGACCGCACCGTACGGAAATCAACGCCGCACAGGTATCAACTCGGGAAAGACTGCCATCGGATGGTCGTTCGATCTTGCCCGCCGGGCCTGAGTGGACTATACCTGTCGGCCCAGGGAGAGGACGCCGCGCGCGTCGGACCGCCTCCCTGACCACATCCGCGCCTCCGGCGCGCGCACACCCCCCCGCTCACCACTCTGCTCGACAGCGTCAACCACCCGCGGTGCCGGGCCCCGCGCCGCGCGGCCACGCGCGCGTACGGGGAGACCACCCCACCGCCCCGAGCCCTGACGAAGGCGAGGACGCCAGCGCATGAGACCCACGAGCACGAGACCCGCCGCCGGCATCGCCCGGCGCGACCTGATCAGGCGCTCCGCCGCGCTCGGCCTCGCCGCCGCCCCGGCCCTGGGCGCGCTGACCGGCTGCGCCACCGGGTTCGGCGGAGCGAGCGTCAGCGACAACGTCGCCAAGAGCCGGGGCCAGACCAGCCCCGCCAACCCGCTGGGCGCCAAGCGGGGACTGCCGGTGGAGGCGTTCATCTTCAAGGGCGGCCTCGGCGACAGTTACGCGCGGGACGCCGAGGCCGACTACACCGCGACGTACGGCGCGCGGGTGGTGCACACCGGCACCCAGCAGATCGGGCCGAAGCTCCAGCCCCGCATCGCCGGCGGCGACCCCCCGGACGTCATCGACAACTCCGGCGCCGACCACCTCGACATGAACAACCTGTCCCAGCAGGGCCGGCTGGTGGACCTCGGCCCGCTGCTGGACGCGCCCACCTTCGACGACCCGGCGAAGAAGGTCCGCGACACGCTCTTCCCCAGCACCCTGGCCAAGGGGCGGCACGGCGACACCTTCGACGTGCTCTACTACGCCTTCACCGTCTACGGGACGTGGTATTCGCAGAAGCTGCTGGACGACCGCGGCTGGGAATACCCCACGTCCCTGGACGGCATGCTGGAGCTGTGCCGCGAGATCAAGAAGGACGGCATCGCGCCCTGGGCGTACCCCGGCAAATACCCGTACTACACCCACTGGAACATCTTCGGGCAGATCGCCAAGATCGGCGGCCTGGAGAAGTGGCTGGCGATCGACAATCTGGAGCCGAACGCCTGGACGTCGAACGACGCGGCGCGCCGGGTGATCGAGTTCTACGAGGAGATGGCCGCCAAACGCTATTTCCTGGCCGGCAGCGAGGGCCGCACGCACACCCAGACGCAGACCAAGTGGAACCAGTACGAGGCGGTCTTCATCCCCAACGGCTCCTGGGTGGAGAACGAGGCGGAGCCGACCACGCCGAAGGACTTCCGCATGGCCGTCGGCGTGCTGCTGGACGGCGGGGCGCACGACGCGATGCCGCGCGGCACGGTGTACGCCGAACCCAGCGAGCCGTACGTCGTCGCCGCCGACGGGAGGAACCCGACCGGCGGCATGGAACTGCTGCGCATCATGCTGTCGAGGAAGCACGCGCAGAATTTCGCCCGCAAGGTCAAGTCGCTGACCTCCGTCAAGGACTCCACCGCGGGTCTGGCCCTGTCGCCGGGACTGGCCTCGGCCAGCAGGGCGGTCGCCGAGGGCGGCGACAACCTGATCATGGCCCAGTTGCGCGACTGGTACCCCAAGCTGACCGACGAGCGGATCGGCGGCCTGACCAGCGACCTGCTCACCGGCGACATCAGGGCCCGGGACTGGATCCGCAAGGCCCAGAAGTACGCGGACGAGGTCGCCGCCGACCGGTCCGTCACGAAGTTCACCCGGTCCGCCTGAGCCCGGCGGCGCGGCGCACGAGGAGGGTTGGTCAGCGGCCATGCATCACGGCAAACACCGGTTCATCGCGGGGTTCCTCGCCCTGCCCGTGGCGATCTACGGAATCTTCGTGGTCTCGCCGTTCGTACAGGCGTTCCAGATCTCCCTGACCGAGTGGAAGGGCGTACGGGGCACCGCCCGGTATATCGGTCTTGACAACTACGACACGCTGCTGCACAGCGACGAGTTCTGGAACGCGCTCAAGCACAATGCGATCATGCTGGCGATCGTGCCGCTGATCACCCTGGCGCTCGGCCTGTTCTTCGCGTTCATGCTCAACGTCGGCGGCCGCTCGCGGAAGGGCGCCGTCGTCGCCGGGGTGCGCGGCAGTGCCGTCTACAAGTTCGTCTTCTTCTTCCCCCAGGTCATCTCGATCACCATCATCGCCGTCATCTGGTTCAACGTCTACAACCCGGACCCGCACGACGGCATGCTCAACGCGCTGCTCGGCGCGGTCGGCCTGGACTCCTGGCAGAGCTCCTGGCTCGGCGACAAGGGGCTCGCGCTCGCCTGCATCATGGCGGTGATGGTCTGGGCGAACGTCGGCTTCTACGTGGTGCTGTTCTCCGCGGCCATGGCCAACATCCCCAGGGAGATCTACGAGGCGGCGCTGCTGGACGGCGCCGGCCGGTTCCCCACCTTCTTCCGCGTCACCCTCCCGCTGCTGTGGGACACCGTGCAGACCGGCTGGGTGTACATGGGAATCATCGCGATGGACGGCTTCGTCTTCGTGCAGATCATGTCGGTCAACATGGGCGGGCCGAACGGGGCGACCGACGTCGTGCCGCTGCGCCTCTACCAGACCGCCTTCTCGGAGAGCAGGTACGGCTACGCCTCGGCCATGGGCATCGCCATGCTCGTCGTCACGCTGCTCTTCGCCGTGCTCACGATGCGCTTCGCGCGCCGCGAGCGCATCGAGTACTGAACACCACCGAAAAGGCGGAAAAGTCGTGGGAAAGACTGGAAGGGGGACGCACGGATGACGACGGAGATCGACGCGGCGCCGCGGCGGGAGGCCGCCCCCGGCGGGCCGGAGCGCACCGGCGGGCGGGCCGGCCGGGCGGGCGAGGGCGGCGTGCTGAACGTCTTCTCGCACGGCATCCTGCTGGTCTGGGCGCTCATGGTCGGCTTCCCGCTGCTGTGGGTGCTGGGCAGCTCGTTCAAGACCAGCGGCGACATTCTGAGCCACCCCTGGTCGCTGCCGGGGGAACTCCACTTCGAGAACTGGGGGAACGCCTGGCGGGAGGCGAAATTCGGCGACTACTTCCTGAACACGCTCATCGTGGTCGGCGGCTCGGTGACCGGCACCATGGTGCTGGGCTCCATGGCCGGATACGTCCTGGCCCGCTACACCTTCCCGGGCAACCGGCTGATCTACTACCTGTTCGTCGGCGGTATGGCCTTCCCGGTCTTCATGCTCGTCATCCCGCTGTTCTTCGTCCTGCGGAACTTCCCCGGCGAGAACCTGCTGGCCACCTACCACGGGCTGATCCTGGTCTACATCGCCTATTCGCTGCCGTTCACGGTCTTCTTCATGACCGCCTTCTTCCGCACCCTGCCCACCACCGTGGCCGAGGCCGCGATGATCGACGGCGCCTCCCACACCCGGACCTTCTTCCAGGTGATGCTGCCCATGGCCCGGCCCGGCCTGATCAGCATCGGGATCTTCAACTTCCTCGGGCAGTGGAACCAGTACCTGCTGCCGATGGTCCTCAACCAGAAGGAGGACAAGTACGTCCTCACCCAGGGGCTGGCGGAGATCGCCCTCAACCAGGGCTACAAGAGCGACTGGGGCGCGCTGATGGCCGGCATGACCATCGCCATGCTGCCCGTCCTCCTCGTCTACCTCGTCTTCCAGCGGCAGGTGCAGGCGGGCCTGACCGCGGGCGCCGTAAAGTAGTCCGACCCGCCGCCGTGTGAGCTTTCCCGCGCTGTGATCTGGCACTCCGGGCCTTGACGGGGGATCGGCCGGGCCGATCAGCTTGGACTTCACATGTTGGAGGCAGCCGGGCCCGAAGACCGCGGGCCCGGCCTCGGCGCGGCGGGGGTCGGGCCACGGGCGAAGGCGGTAGTGGATGGGTGTGGAGACTCCGGGGTCGCAGTCGTCGCTGCACCGGGCGAACCTCGAACGGGTCGTGCGCGCGGTACGGATGGCCGGCTCGCTCACCCAGGCGGAGATCGCCCGCGCCACCGGCCTGTCCGCCGCCACCGTCTCCAACATCGTCCGCGAGCTGAAGGACGGCGGGACCGTCGAGGTCACGCCCACCTCGGCGGGCGGGCGCCGGGCCCGCAGCGTCGCGCTCAGCGGCGGCGCGGGCATCGTGGCGGGCGTCGACTTCGGGCACAAGCACCTGCGCGTGGCCCTGGGCAACCTCGCCCACCAGATCCTCGCCGAGGAGACCGAGCCGCTGGACGTCGACGCCTCGGCCGCCCAGGGCCTGGACCGCGCCGAGGCCATGGTGGGCCGCCTCATCGAGGCGGCCGGCGTGGACCGCTCGAAGGTCATCGGCGTCGGCCTCGGCGTGCCCGCCCCGATCGACGTGGCGTCCGGCGCGCTCGGCTCGACCGCCATCCTGCCGGGCTGGGCGGGCACCAACCCGCGCGACGACCTCGCCGCCCGCCTCGGCGTGCCCGTCCACCTGGACAACGACGCCAACCTCGGCGCGCTCGGCGAGCTGGTGTGGGGCGCCGGGCGCGGCGTGCAGGACCTGGCGTACATCAAGGTCGCCGACGGCGTGGGCGCCGGGCTCGTCATCAACGGGCAGATCTACCGGGGCCCGGGCGGCACGGCGGGCGAGATCGGGCACATCACGCTGGACGAGTCGGGCCCGGTGTGCCGGTGCGGCAACCGCGGCTGCCTGGAGACCTTCGCCGCCGCCCGGTACGTGCTGCCGCTGCTGCACCCCAGCCACGGCGCCGGCCTCACCGTCGAGGGCATGGTCCGCCACGCGCGCGACGGCGACCCCGGCTGCCGCCGGGTCATCGCCGACGTGGGCCGGCACATCGGCAGCGGGGTGGCCAGCCTGTGCAACCTGCTCAACCCCAGCCGGGTGATCCTCGGCGGTCACCTGGCCGAGGCCGGGGAGCTGGTGCTGGGCCCCATCCGCGACTCCGTCGCCCGGTACGCCGTGCCCAGCGCCGCCCGCCAGCTCGCGGTGGTGCCCGGCGCACTCGGCGCGCGGGCCGAGGTGCTGGGCGCGCTCGCGCTCGTCCTCAGCGAGATGGGCGACGCGGCGCTGCTCGACGGGACCCTGGCGGCGGGCGCCCCGGCCCTGGCCTGAGCCTTCGGCCCGACGCCCTGGCCGAATCCGGCCGGGGCGGGCGCACCGGACGTATGACATCGTTGCCATCTCGTTGCGGATTAACTTCTTGACGTCATACATGCGGGCGAGTTGACTTCCGGGCACTCGGCCGCGACGAAGCGGCCCAGGGAGGTCATCCCGCATGAACGCGAACCCCCGCCGCGTCGTCATGGCCACGGCAGCCGTTTCCCTGGCCCTCGTCCTCACCGCCTGCGGCGTCGCCAAGGAAGCGCGCCCGCGCCCGCACCACCCGAAGAAGACCGGGCCCCTCACCATCGCCCTGCTGCTGCCGGAGAACGAGACCGCGCGCTACGAGAACTTCGACCGGCCCCTGATCAGAAAAAAGATCCACCAGCTGTGCGCCGAGTGCGAGGTCCTGTACAACAACGCCGAGTCCGACCCGTCCGTCCAGCAGCAGCAGGTCGACACCATGATCACCAAAAGGGTCGACGTGATCGTGGTGGACGCGGTGGACTCCGAGTCCATCGCGAGCTCGGTCCGCAAGGCCGACGAGGCGGGCATCCCGGTCGTCGCCTACGACCGCCTCGCCCTGGGCCCGGTGTCGGCGTACACCTCCTTCGACAACGAGCAGGTCGGCCGGGTCCAGGGCCGGGGGCTGCTGAAGGCCCTCGGGAAGAAGGCCGGAACCGGCCAGATCGTCATGCTCAACGGCTGGGAGGCCGACCCCAACGCCGCCGAGTTCAAGCGCGGCGCGCTGTCGGTCCTCAAGGGCAAGGTGCGCATCGGCCGGTCCTACGACGTGGACCGCTGGCTGCCCGACAAGGCCCACGACGACATGAACGGCGCCATCTCCAGCCTCGGCAAGGACGCCATCATCGGCGTGTACGCCGCCAACGACGGCCTCGCGGGCGGCGCCATCACCGCCCTGCGCGGCGGTGGCTTCGACCCGCTGCCGCCGGTCACCGGCCAGGACTCCGAACTCGCCGGCGTCCAGCGGGTGCTGGCGGGCACCCAGTACATGAGCGTGTTCAAGCCGTACGAGCCGGAGGCCACCGCCGCCGCCGAGATGGCCGTCGCCCTCGGCCGCGGCCGGCCGGTCCCGGCCCAGCGCACCGTCGACAGCGCGACCACGAGGGGCATCCCCGCCACCCTCATCACGCCGGTCGCGCTCACCAGGGACAACGTCAAGGACACCGTCCTGCGCGACCGCCTCTACCCGCTCGGCAAGATCTGCACGCCCCGGTACCGGGCCGCGTGCGAGCGCGCCGGGCTCCTGCCCTAGCCACCGCCCGAAACCCCCGCCCGCACGCCCCCGACGAACGGAGAAACCACCGTGGCAACCACCGTGGACGACGCGCCCGTCCTGGCGCTGCGCGCGGTCTCCAAGCGGTTCGGCGCCGTCCAGGCGCTCGCCGGCGTGCACCTGGAAGTCCACGCCGGCGAGGTCGTCGCCCTGGTCGGCGACAACGGCGCCGGCAAGTCCACGCTCGTGAAGGCGATCGCCGGCGCCGGACCCGCCGACGACGGCGTCCTGGAGTGGTACGGCCGCCCCGTGCAGGTCGGCCGCCCGCACGACGCCCAGGCCCTCGGCATCGCGACCGTCTACCAGGACCTCGCCCTGTGCGACAACCTGGACGTCGTCGGCAACCTCTTCCTCGGCCGCGAGATCCGGCGCGCCGGCGTGCTGGACGAGGTCGCGATGGAGCGCCGCGCGCGTACCCTGCTGGACTCCCTCGCCATCCGCATCCCCAGCGTGCGCCTGCCCGTCGCCGCCCTCTCCGGCGGCCAGCGGCAGACCGTCGCCATCGCCCGCTCCCTGCTCGGCGAGCCGAAGCTGGTGATCCTGGACGAGCCCACCGCCGCCCTCGGCGTCGAGCAGACCGCGCAGGTCCTCGACCTGGTGGAGCGGCTGCGCGACCGCGGCCTCGCCGTCGTCCTCGTCAGCCACAACATGGCCGACGTCAAGGCCGTCGCCGACCGGGTCGCGGTGCTGCGCCTCGGCCGCAACAACGGCACCTTCGACGTGCGCACCACCACCCAGGAAGAGATCGTCGCCGCCATCACCGGCGCCACCGACAACGCCGTGACCCGCCGTCAGGCCCGTACGGAGGCCGAGAAGTGACCACCGACACCACCCCGGAACCCGCCGAGGGCGCCCTCACCCCCGCCGACCCCCGGCTGCTGCCGCACCGCCGCGGCCCGCGCGGCTACCTGGAGGAGTTCGTCCGCAGGCTGCGCGGCGGCGAGCTGGGCTCCCTGCCGGTGGTCGTCGGCATCGCCGTCATCTGGGCGGTCTTCCAGTGGCGGGATTCGGCGTTCCTGTCCCCGAAGAACCTCTCCGACCTGTCGGTCTACGTCGTCGGCACCGGCCTGATCGCCGCGGGCGTCGTCTTCGTGCTCGTCCTCGGCGAGATCGACCTCTCCGTGGGCTCGCTCAGCGGCCTGGCCGCGGCCGTCGTCGCGGTGCTGAACGTCCGCCAGGGCATGCCCGAGGAACTCGCCGTCCTGGTCGCCCTGGCCGTGTGCGCCGCGCTGGGCGCGGCCCACGGCTTCTTCTTCGCCTACGTGGGCGTGCCCGCGTTCGTCGTCACCCTCGCCGGGCTGCTCGCCTGGAACGGGCTGATGCTCCAGGTGCTCGGCACCACCGGCACCATCGGCCTGGACGAGCACGGCTTCGTCGTCACCCTCACCAGCCGCTACTTCGTCCACGTCGCGGCGGCCTACGGCGTGGCCGGCGTGGCCGTGGCCGGGTTCCTGGCCGCCCAGCTGCTGGACGCCCGGCGCCGCCAGGCGGCCGGCGTGCCCTTCCGGCCGCTGCCGGAGATCCTGGTGCGCACCGCCGTGCTCGCCGCTCTCGCCTTCACCGCCGCCTGGAAGCTGAACGAGTACAAGGGCCTGCCGCTGGCCCTGCTCGTCCTCCTCGCCGTCCTGGTCGTCCTCGACTTCGTGCTGCGCCGCACGGCCTACGGGCGCAGGGTGCTCGCCCTCGGCGGCAGCGCGGAGGCCGCCCGCCGCGCGGGCGTCAACGTCGCCGCCGTCCGGGTCTCGGTGTTCGCCCTCTCCGGCCTGCTGGCCGGGTGCGGCGGCGTGGTCATCGCCTCCCGGGTCGCCGCCGCCAGCCAGACCGCGGGCACCGGCAACCTCCTCATGGAGGCGATCGCCGCCGCCGTCATCGGCGGCACCAGCCTCTTCGGCGGCCGCGGCTCGGTGTGGTCGGCGCTGCTGGGCATGCTCGTCATCGGCTCTATCGCGTCGGGCATGTCGCTGCTGGGCATCGCGCAGTCCGTCAAGTACATGATCACGGGCGGGGTGCTGCTCGCGGCGGTCGTCCTCGACTCGGTCACCCGCAGGACCCAGCGCTCGGCCGGCCGCCGCTGACGCCCGCGGCGGCCCGGCCCGCCCGTGAACGGGCGCCGGAGGCCGCCGGGGCCGCGTCGGCGTGGCACTCGCAAAGAAACCTCCGGGCCGTGCGGTGCCGGTGGCACCCGGCGGTGCCCTGGCGATCGCCCCCGGTGAGAGCGGGCGGCCCCCGGCGTTCTCCGCGGCGGTTGTCCGGACCTGTACTTGGCATGCCAATTATATTAATTGGCCAGTCAATTTCCTGCCTTGTATGGTTGTCGCCGAGATCCCGGAGGCCGTCGTGGTGCAGCCGCGCGGCGGTGCCCCGGTGCGCGAGGAATGGATTTATCCGCCCTGAGTCGATTCAGGGCGGAGCGGGCGCAGATTATTCCTGGCGGTTATTTCTTCCTCTCGGGGGGATAGTCGCACCGATCTCGCGGGCGTCGGCTCGGAGCCGGTCCGCGCGGCACGACTGGAGTGGCACGTTGAATGTACTCGTGGTAGACGGCGGCGGCGCCGCACCGGTGATTCCTCTGGAAGGTTTCGGGCGGCACGGGCATACGGTCGAGGTGATCCGCACGGGCAAGGCGGCGCTGCGAAGACATCACAGAGCCGATCTCGTCCTGCTCGACACGGATCTCCCCGACGTCGACGGGATCGAGGTGTGCCGCCTGATCCGCGCGCAGTCCGATGTACCGATCATGATCCTTGCCAGCCGCGGCAGCGAACTCGACCTGGTGCGCGGTCTGCGCGCCGGTTCCGACGACTACCTGGTCACACCGGTCGGTTTCCGGGAGCTGGTGGCCCGTATGGAGGCCGTCACCCGCCGCAGCCGGGTGTGCGTCGCGCCCCGGCGCAGCGCCGACGACATCGTGCTCGGCAGGCTGCGGATCGACGTCTGGACCCGCGGGGTCCTGGTCGACGGCCGCCCGGTCGACGTCACCCGCAAGGAGTTCGACCTGCTGCACGTCCTGGCGTCGCAGCCGCGGACGGTGATCTCGCGGCACCAGCTGATGACCGCGGTGTGGAACACGGCCAGCCGGGCGACCGGCAGCCGCACGCTGGACACGCATGTCAACAGCCTGCGCAGGAAGCTGGGCGGGCGGGACTGGATCGTGACCGTGCGGGGTGTCGGCTTCCGTATGGGGACCGGCGCCGACGGGAGCGGCCGGGGTGCGGCCGGGCCGGGATCCGGCGGCGTGGTGCTGTCCGTCGGCTGATCCGCGGACCGCGTCCGCGGTCCGGGTTTCCAGGGCCTGGTTTCACACGTGAGGGTGCGGCCGCCCTCCGGCAGCCCCGCCGGAGGCCGGCCGCGTCTGTGTCCTCGCCGCCGGGTCGGGTCACCGGGCGCGAGGCCGTACGTCCGGCCGCCGCTACTGCCCGGCCGCCTCGGAGACGTACACCACCCGCAGCTCGAAGCGCTCGACCGCGCCGACGGCCCCGGCGTCGGGCTGGGTGCCGCGCTCCACCTGGTCGGCCTGGAACGCCTGGTAGGCCGCCTGGCTCTCCCACTGGGAGTAGTTGACGACGGCCGTGCCGTCGAAGGCGCGGTGGATGCTGTGCGAGACGTACCCGGGGGTGGCGGCGAGCGCTTCGTTCGGCTTGGTCACCAGCTCCAGCAGCTCCTGCTGGCGGTCCGGGGCGACCCGGGCCACCTCCAGGACCACGTGGCGGCCGTCCTGGCGGATCTCGGTCGCCGGCCCGCTGAGGGCTTCGTTGCGCTCGGCGGCGACCACCTCGCAGTGGATGCTCTCGAAGGTGGAGAAGGCCAGGACCTCGTCGAAGCGGTCCTGGCGTCTGGGGTCGCTGAGGATGGCCGCCCAGTCGGCCTTGGCGCGCCACTGGTTGTAGGCGACGACCGACGTGCCGTCGAGGCCGACGTGCGCGTTGAGCGAGACCAGGCCGGGGGCGATGCCGGAGGCCGGACCCCGGCCCTGCCACAGGTCGATCAGGCGCTGCTGGTTGGCCGGGGTGGTGTGGAAGATGTTCACCAGCACATAGCGGTTGTCTTCGACTGCGATGCGGGGCATGGGTTCCTCCGGTTGTACGGCGCGAGGGTGGTGTCCGCGGCGGCCGCCGGGGGAACGGGCCGCGGACACCACCCGGCTGGGTTCCCGCACGCCTCCCTGCGGCGTACGGGGGCTTGGGCCCGCCTCAGGCTTCCGAGAGGCCGGCGGGGACGTCCTTGGGCGCGGGCGCGGGGCTCTCGCCCTCGCCCTCGCCGACGGGGGCGGGAGCCAGCCCCCGCAGGACGTAGGCCACCAGTCCCGCCATCGCCAGCAGCAGGCAGACACCGACCACGGCGCTGACCGCCATGCCGTGCGCGAAGGCGCTCTGCGCGGCGTCGATCAGCCGGCTGCCGGCCGTGCCGGGCAGCTTCGCGGCCTCGCCCTCGGCGCCGCCGAGGTTGACGCGCGCGTGCTCGGCGGCCTTGGCGGGCACCTCCGCGGGCATCAGGTCGCCGACGCGGCCGCGGTAGGCGGCGGTGGCGATGCTGCCGACGACGGCGATGCCGAGGGCCCCGCCGAGTTCGTTGGTCGTGGAGGCCAGGCCCGAGGCGGCACCGGCCCGCTCGACCGGGGCGGTGGAGACGATGGTCCCGATACCGAGCGCCATGACCGGTGCCAGGCCGATGAACATGATCGCGGAGGCGGTGACGACCAGGGCCGTGCCCGAGTCGCCGTCGACCTGGGTGAGCAGGCCGAAGCCGACCGCTCCGATCACCAGGCCGGTGGTGATGACCTTGGCGGGCCCGACCTTGGTGACGATGGTGGAGCCCACCATGGCCGCGACCATGCCGGGGATGATGACCGGCAGCTGCCACAGGCCCGCCTTGGCCGGGGACATACCGAGGACGGACTGCATGTAGGTCGCGATGAGGTACTGAACGCCCATCAGGATGCCGGTGGTGAACAGCAGGCTCGTGAGCGACACGCTGAACCGCCGCCCGGCGAAGAGCCCGATGTCCATCAGCGGCGTCTCCAGGCGGCGCTGCCGCAGCACGAAGAGCACGCCCACCGCGAGGCCCAGCACGATGGCGACGGCCGGCGCGGTCTCCATGCCCTCCCGGGCGGCCTCCTTGATGCCCCACACCACGGACAGGATCGAGGCCAGCGACAGCACCACGCTCGGCAGGTCCAGCGGGCCGCCGCCGGGAGCGCGGTACTCGGGGAGCAGGATCGGGGCGGTGACCAGCAGGAGCACCATCACGGGCACGGCGAGCAGGAACGGGGAGCCCCACCACCAGTGGTCGAGCATCACGCCGCCGATGATGGGCCCGACGACACCGCCGATCATGAAGGACGTGGTCCAGATGCTGATCGCGGTCTTGCTCTGCGCGGGGTCGTGGAACATGCTGCGCAGCAGCGACAGCGTCGAGGGGGCGAGCGTCGCCGCCGAGACGCCCAGCAGCGCGCGGGAGGCGATCAGCATCTCCGCGTTGTCGGAGAACGCCGTCAGGACGGAGGCGGCGCCGAAGACGGTCGCACCGATCATCAGCAGGCGGCGCCGGCCGATGCGTTCGCCGAGCGATCCCATGGTGATGAGGAAGCCGGCGATCATGAACCCGTAGATGTCCGTGATCCACAGCAGCTGAGAGCTGCTCGGATGCAGGTCGGACACCAGCTGCGGCACCGCCATGAACAGCAGGGTGAGGTCCATCGTGACCAGCAGCGCCGGGAGACAGAGGACCGCCAGCCCGATCCACTCCCGTCGGCCCGCGGTGGCCGGGGCAGTTGCGTTCACACCGAGTCCCTTTCGCGTGAGTCGGCCAACTTACTTGGCGTGCCAAGCGTATTAGTTGGCGGACCAAGTGTCTAGCGGGGTGCCCCGAAGGCCGCCCGCTGGTAGACTCGTTGGGATAGTTGGCATGCCAACCGGATGGGTGGTGAGGTCGTCGTGGAGGAGACCGAGGACGTCAGCCGGACGGTGGGGCGGGTGGGGCGTCTGCACGCGGGCGTCGCGGCGACCCTGCTGCACGACCTGGGGCTGTACCCGGGTCAGGAACTGCTGCTGATGCGCCTGTGGGAGCGCGACCACCAGACCCAGACCGAGCTCACCGTCGCCCTCGGCCTCGACCCGTCCACCGTGACGCGCACCGTCCAGTGCCTTCAGCGCTCCGCCCTGGTCACCCGCACGCCCTCGCCGACCGACCGGCGTGCCGTGATCGTGTCCCTGACCCCGGAGGGCGACGCGCTGCGCACCCGGGTGGAGGAGTTCTGGCGGCAGCTGGAGGCCGCGACCACGGGCGAGATGTCGGACCGCCAGCGCGACTCCGCGCTGCGCCTGCTGCGCCGCGTCGAGGCCAATCTGACGTCGTCCCCGCGCGCGGAGACCACCCGGTAGCCGACCCGGCGGCCCGCCCGGCGCCCGGACCCGCCGCCGCGCGGCCGTCCGGGCCGCCCACCCGCACGACCTCACCGCACGACCTCACCGGGCGGCCCGACCGCGCGGGCCCTCCCCGGCGCCGTGACGCGCGTGTTCGCGACGTGCGCGGGTCCGGGGAGGGCCCGCGCGTTCCCGTCCCCGCGCCGCCCCGACGCGTAGGCGGCCGGTACGACGCCCGACCGCCGTGCCCGGAGCCGTCGGCCTCGTACGCCCGAGTGCCGCCGCGCCGCTCCCGCGTGCCGCCGCGCCCGTCCGCACGGCCCTCCCGCGGGGAGGCGAAGCCGGAGAGCACACCGGGGCGCGGAACGACCCATGGCTCTTATTCACTCTGCCGAGCCGCGGGAAAAGGGTGTGAAAAATTTGACACGGATTTGTAGTACGCCACTTCCCGGACGGTCCGGGAAGAGTGCCGGGATATTGTCAGCGGACTCGGCGGACAGTATTGTCAAAGCTATTCCCCGTCGAGTGGGAAAGCTCACTGCCGTACGCGGCAGACGCAGCGCCCAGCCGATCGCCATCGGTTCGCCGGCGTGGCCGCGCAGAACGTGGCGGAGGCATTGGCAGGGCAAATACATTCAACCCTTGATTTTGCCGCTGTGAGCGGTAAGCCAAGCGTACCGGGTCATGTTCGGGAGGAGCGCCATGCCACTGCACAGGCTGACGGGCATCACGATGGGGGTGCCGGACCTCGCCGCGGTGCGGGCCTATTACCGGGAATGGGGTCTGGGCGAGGACACCGACGGCGGTCTGTCGACGCTCGAAGGCGGCCGGCAGCTGGTCCTCAAACACGCGGACCGGCGCCGCCTGCTGGGTCTGGAACTGGGAGCGGACGACCCGGACGACCTGAGACGGATCTCGTCCAGACTGGCGGCGCTGTCCCTGGAGTCCCGGCTCGACGGCGACGTGCTGACCGCCCGGGAGCCCGTCTCCGGCATGGAGGTCACGGTCTCGGTCGCCCCGCGCGAGGAGAAGTCGGTCCTGGACCCCATCGGGTACAACCACCGTGGCACCGTCGAACGGGTGGACAAGCGCGCGCCGGTGATGGACCGGGAGGGGCCGGTGCGGCCGCGCAAGCTCGGCCACCTGCACCTGGGCTCCCGGGACGTGACCGCCACCCAGCGCTTCTTCATCGAGGGACTCGGCTTCAAGGCCAGTGACTACATCGAGGACAAGCTGACGTTCATGCGGTGCTCCACCGACCACCACAACATCGTGGTCCAGCAGGCGCCGGTGGACTTCCTGCACCACACCGCCTGGGAGGTCGACGACGTCGACGAGGTCGGACGCGGCGCGATGGCGATGCTGGCGGAGCACCCGGAGCGGCACGTGTGGGGGCTGGGCAGGCACCACATCGGCTCCAACTTCTTCTGGTACCTTCGCGACCCGGCGGGCAACTTCTCCGAGTACTACTCGGACCTGGACTGCATCGTCGAGGACCACCTGTGGGACGCCGAGGTCTTCAACGGCGGCCGGGGAGCCCTCTCCTGGGGCCCGCCGCCGCCTCCGTCGATGATCCAGCCCGAGGACCTGGCCTCGCTGATGGCCGGCACGCACGCCTCCGGGTGAGACCGTTCCCGCCGGGCTCCGCGGTGAGTTCCGGCCCGTCGGTGCCGGCCGCGACCGCCGCGGCCGGCACCGGCGCGCCACGTCCGCCACGTCCGCCGAGGCCCTCGCCGGGCCCGGCGGCACCGGCCGCACGAGGCGCCGTCCGCCGCCGGCGAGGCGGGCCGTCCGCCCGGACGGAGGGCGAGGCCGCGGGTAGACTGCGGCCCGTCCGGCGGTGATCGTCGGCCGGCGCTCTCCCGGCGGGCCGCGGGTCACGGTATCTTCCAGCCCGTCAGCCCGGTCCCCACTCCGCCCGGTTCCCGCGCCCGACAGCGCGGGCGCCGCGTCGGCGGTGCCCGGCGGACCGTTCGATCGCCCGGTCTTCCGGCAGGCCCACGCTCGACAGGGCCAGGTACGGCAAGGCCGGGGCCGGTAAGGCCAACTCCCACCGAGTCAAGGAGGAGCCCTCGTGCAAGGGCAGTTCACTCAGCGCATGGCGGCGGCCATGCAGGCGGCGGGCGATCTCGCCGTCGCCCAGCGCTGTCCCGAATTATTCACCACCCATTTGCTGACGGTGCTCAGCGCCCAGGACGATTCGACGTTCTCGGCCCTGCTGGTCGCCAACGGCGTGGATCTCAAGAAATTCCACGATTACTGCGCCGACCGCAGCCGGACCCTGCCGCCGGTTTCGGGGACGCCGGTGGTGAGTGTCCAGCCGAGCCAGGAGAACGCGGCTCTGCTCCAGGGGGCGTCTTTCGAGATGCGGGAGCTCGGTGACAGCCGGATCGGCACCGAGCACGTGCTGCTGGCCGCCCTCAAGTACCGCGGCGGCAAGAGCGCCTGGGCGCTGTTCAACCTCACCTACCCCGCCGTCCGCGACAGCCTCGCCTCGGTGCGGAACGCGACAGCGTGACCTGAGCGCCGTGAGGTGACCCCGGTGCCCCTGCCGGAGCCCGTGGTCCCGCCGCACGGCCTGTGCGCCGCTGTCACGGGGCGGTGAGCGTAGCCCCGCGCTCACCCCACCCGCGGCGGCCCCTTCCCGGTCCGTACGGCCCCCCTTCGGGACGAGGCGCCCGGACCGGCTGCCGGCGGCGACCGGACGCCGCCGGAATCCCGCCGCCCGCGAGGCGGCGCCGACGCGTGCCCGGACGGCTAGGGCGTGTCTGGTGGATCAGGGCGGGCTCGCGACGCCCGGCACTCCCCCAGCTACCGCTGGGGGTGCCCCCGCCCCCGGCTACCGCCGGGAGGTGCCCCCGTGCGGCGTTGTCGTCGTCGCACGCAGTGCCTCCCTGGGGGAGCACCGGACGCCGCTCCCTGATCCACCCTGATCCACCAGACACGCCCTAGCGGTCGCGGTCCCGCGGCGCGACGCCCGCCGCGGGCGACTCGGACAGTCTTTCCCGCGCGCCGTGCGGACGTGCCGCTGTGCGCGGCCGGCCGGCGCGGTCCGCCCGCCCGGCACGGCTCTACGACGGGCCCTGGCCGGTCCGGGACGGCGCTGCCGTCCAACTCGGCCCCCGGTAGCCGGTGACCCGCTCCGGGCGCGGCCACGAGGCCGGCTGGTGCCGGCCGGCCGCCTCGACGGAGCCGGCGGAGCCCGCCGTCAGGATCCGGGCGAGCAGGTCGAGCGTGCCGACAGCCATTTCCTCGTGGTCCGGTTCGTCGTGGTGCACGCGGATGAGGCCGGTGGCCGGGAGGGTCATGGTGGTCCTTCCGTGTCGTGGTGGTGGTCCCCGGGCGCGCCGCCGTTCGGTGGCGGCGGCGGGGTCCGGGCCCGATCTGGCCGGGGCCCTCAGCGCGCGGCTGCTCCAGGCGCTCGCCGAGGGGCGGCGGGGCGGCGGTTCGTGCGGTGCCGGGGGCGGCACCGGTCGGATGCCGGGCATGGCACCCGGCGAGAGCCGGGCCGTACGCCGCCGCGGGCGGTGGTCCGCGGCGGCGGTGGTCGGCGCGGTGCGGTCGTCGCGCCCGCAGGGCGCGGCGGCAGGGGCCGCGGGCGGGGGTGCCTTCAGGGCTCCCGGTGGTCGGGGGCGCCGGGCGCCGGATCCCGTCCCGGGCTCGCGGGCCGCGGTTTCGGTACGCCGCCGGCGGCGGGCACGCGGCCCCGGGCCGGCGCGGGCAGCACCCCGGTGAGCGCGACGCACAGGCCGGCCGCGCTGACCGCGGTGACCAGCAGCATCGCCCGGTGCGCCGAGACGGCGTCCAGCGCGGCGACCGCGGCCACCGTCAGGGCGCCGCCGACCTGTACGGCGGTCTGGTACACGCCGCTGACCGCTCCCTGCTCGGCGGCCGGCACACCGGTGACGGCCTGGACGTGCAGCGCGGAGAAGGCGCACACGAAGCCGAGGCCGACGAGCACGGTGGTCGGCAGGACCTGCGGGAGATAGGCCGGGTCGGTGCCCGGACGCAGGTACAGGGCGTATCCGACGGTCGCGCAGGCGGCGCCCGCCGCGATCAGCCGGGCAGCCCCGAACCGTCTGATGAGCCGTCCGGAGAACGGCGCGGAGGCCGCCAGCAGCAGGCTGGCGGGCAGCAGGGCGAGCCCGCTGTCCAGCGGACTCCAGCGCCCTTCCGTCTGCCACCGCACCATGGACACCAGCAGGAAGCCCCAGAACGTGCCGTTGAGCACCGCGGCGCCCAGCGCGGACCGCAGCAGGGCCGGCCGGCCCAGGACCGCCGGCGGGACCAGCGGGTCGGCGGCCGCGCGCTCGACGGCCGCGAAGGCGGCCAGCAGCGCGGCGCCGGGCAGCAGGGCGAGCGGGGCACGGGCGGTGATCGCGTACAGCACCAGCGCGAGCCCGCCGGCCAGGGCCGCCGCGCCGGCCGCGTCGTACCGGCGGCGCGGCCCGGTCGGCCGCGGCTCCTCGCGCGGGATGAGGCGCAGCGCGTACGCGAACAGCAGCAGGGCCACCGGCGCCGGGAAGGCGAAGGTCCACCGCCAGCTCGCCTGCGTCAGCAGCCCGGACAGCAGCAGTCCGACGGTGAATCCGCTCGCCCCGAACAGCGAGTAGACCGACACGGCCCGGACGCGGGCCGGCCCCTCCGGATAGGCGGAGCTGATGATCGCGAGTCCCGTCGGCGCGGTCAGGGCGACGCAGAAGCCCTTGACGGCCCGGGTGGCGATCAGCACACCGGCGGTCGGCGCCACCCCGGCGGCCAGGGAGGCGGCGGCGAAGGCCACCAGCCCGGCCAGGTAGACCGGGCGCCGGCCGAGGATCGCGACGAGCCGCCCGCCGAAGAGCAGCAGCCCGCCGAAGCCGAGGGCGAAGCCGACGACCAGCCAGCTCGCACCGGTGACGGACAGGTCCAGGTCGGCCGCGATGGACGGCAGGGCCACCATCGCCACCGACACCTCCAGGGCGTCGATGAGCATGTTCCCCGACAGGACGAACAGCAGGCCCCGGCGCGCCGCGGCGGACTGGCTGGCGGTCATGGTGCTCCTTTCCCGGCTGAGGTGAGGTTCGGACCGCCCGGGAGGCGGCCCCGCGCGGGGCCGCCTCCCGGGGCGCGTACGGGCACGGCCGACGCGTACGGCGCGCCGGCCGGGTACGTACGGCGGTACGCACGGCGTGTACGGGCGGGCGGCGGACGCCGGGCGGCGCTTCGGCGGCGCCGCGCGGGCCCGGCCCGCCCGTACGGCCGGGGGTGTCCCGGCTCAGCCGCCCAGCAGCGTGCCGCCGCTGGCGTCCACGAACGTGCCGGTGATCCAGCGGGCGTCGTCGGAGGCCAGGAAGGCCACCACGTCGCCGACGTCCTCCGGCTCGGCCACCGCCTTGAAGGCGTTGAGGCCGGACATGAACTCGACGGCCTCGGGGATGTCGAAGACGGGGCTGCCGTTCTTGGTGATGCCGGGGGCGACGCTGTTGACGGTGATCCGCCGCGGGCCCAGGTGGCGGGCGAAGTGCAGGCTGATCTGGTCGACGGCCGCCTTGCTCATGGAGTAGGCGATCTCGTCGGGGTTGGCGTAGCGCACCAGGCCGGTGGCGATGTTGATGATCCGTCCGCCGTCGGGGATGATCGGCAGCGCCCGCTGGACGATGAACAGCGGCGCCTTGGCGTTGACCGCCATGACGCGGTCGAAGTTGTCCGGGGTGATCTCCTCGGGCTTCTGACCGCCCATCGCACCGGCGTTGTTGACCAGGATGTCCAGCCGCACCTCGCCCGCGTGCTCCTTCAGGCCGGCGGTGAGGCCCTCGAAGAGGGTGTCCACGTCGCCGGGGACGCCCAGCTCGGCCTGGACGAGGAAGGCGCGGCCGCCCTCCCGCGTGATCGCGTCGAGGGTGTCGCGCGCCGCGTCCTCGTTGCTGGAGTAGTGCACCGCGACCAGCGCGCCCTCGCGGGCCAGCCGCAGGGCGGTGGCCCGGCCGATGCCGCGGCTGGAGCCGGTCACCAGGGCGGTCTTGTTCGCAAGCTTGCTCACCGGAATCTCCTCGTGACGGGTGGAAAACTGATGGACTGAAGAATCGGAGGACTGGTGCGCGGGCGTGGCCGCGGCGGCGGTCACCGGTCGCCGAACCAGCGGCGCAGCGCGGCGCCGGCGTCCGACAGCCGGCCGTCGTCGACCCACACCACCCAGCCGTCCGGCCGGACCAGCAGGGCGCTGATCCCCGCCAGGTCGCCGCCGGCCGGGGCCGCGGCGGCGACCACGTCGACCCGGCCGGCCCAGCGCCGGGCGGTGGCGTGCAGCCCGGCGTGGCCGGGGGCGTCGGGCGCGAGGTCGAGCAGGACCCCGCGGGCGCCGCGCAGGAGCCGGGCGGTGCCGGACGGCCCGTCCCGGGTCAGCAGCCTGGTGGGCGGCAGCCGGGCGCCGACCAGCGGGTGGTGGGCCGGGCCGACCGGGTAGCGCACGTCGAGCCCGCTGATCCGGCCGGCCAGACGGGCCCGTACGGTGGGCAGGCCCAGCAGCTCGGCGGTGACCTGGCGCTGCGCCTCGACGTCGTGGCCGCCGAGCAGCAGCAGCGCCTGCGCGGAGATGTTCGCCAGCACCCGGGCGCCGACCGGCCGCCGCTCCTCGTGGTAGGTGTCGAGCAGCCCGGGGGCGGCCCGGCCGCGGACCTGGGCGGCGAGCTTCCAGCCGAGGTTGGCCGCGTCCTGGAGGCCCAGGTTGAGCGCCTGGCCGCCGACCGGCATCTGCACGTGCGCGGCGTCGCCGGCCAGCAGCACCCGGCCCCGGCGGTACCGGCTCGCCTGGCGGCTCGCGTTGCCGAACGCGTTGAGCCAGACCGGGGTGCCGCCGGAGAGGTCTTCGCCGGTGACCCGGGACCAGGCCTTGACGACTTCGGAGAACTCCGGCTCGCCGGCCCGCCCGGCGGGTGCCCGCCCGAACTCGTGCACCATGACCCGGGTGAGCCCGTCCGGCCGCCGGGAGGCGATGGCCAGGCCGTCCGGGAGGCGCTGGAAGCGGCGGTCGGGGATGCCGACGCCGGCGACGTCGGCGCGCAGCATCTCCCGGTCGGCGTCCCGTCCGGGAAAGCCGAACCCGGCCAGCTCCCGTACGGTGCTGCGCTCGCCGTCGCAGCCGACCAGGTACGCCGCCCGGAGCCGGACCGTACGGCCGTCGCCGGTCACCGCCTCGGCCTCCACCCGGTCGTGCCGGGCGGTGATCCCGGTCAGCCGGTGGCCGCGGCGGATGTCGGCGCCGAGACCCGCCGCCCACCGGCCGACGACCTCCTCGATCCGGGTCTGCGGGATCTTCCACTGGCCCGGGTACGGCGTGGGCAGCCCGTCCAGCCGCAGCGGGATGCCGCCGAAGTGGCCCACGGGGTCGTTCGGCGGGGTGCCGAAGTGCTCCAGCAGCCCGCGCTGGTCCAGCAGCTCCATGGTGCGGGCGTGCACCGTGGTCGCGCGGGACTCCGTGATCGGCGCCGCCCGCTGCTCCAGGACGACGACGTCCGCGCCCCCCAGCCGCAGCTCGGCGGCGAGCAGCAGGCCCACGGGCCCCGCGCCGACCACGACGACCTGGGTGCGCTCGGGCCCCTCGGGCCCCTGCCCCTCGCCGGTCACGGTCAGGCCCGGGACTCGGCGTAGGCCTTGGCGTGGCCGAGGGTGGCCAGGCTGTTGGTGCTCAGGGCCGCCTGCACGTAGTCCCGCGCCTCCTTCACGCCCGCGGTCTCGCCCAGCACGCGCGTGATGTTGGCGGTGTTGATGACCACGGTGTGCTGGGAGGTGGCGGTGACGCCGCCGCCCGGGGCCTCGGCGAAGGTCCAGCGGCCGGTGTGCAGGGTCATCAGCGCGGGCAGCGTGATCTGCTTGTAGACGATCCGGTGGTGCGGGAAGCACACGCGGACGGACTTGGTGGTGTGCGTGGAGCCGTCCCTGGCGCGGGTGTCCATCTCCAGCGTCTGGAGGCCCGGGGCGTGCTCGTCCAGGCGTACGGTGGCGACGTGCGGCAGGCGCTCGGCCCACAGGTGGGCCTCGTCGACGAAGTCGTACACGTCCTTGGCCGAGCCGTCGACGTGCACGGAGTCCTCGAAGGACAGCAGCAGGTCGGCCGCCGCGGTGGCCAGCTCGACGTTGGCCTTCAGCGCGGCCAGCTCCGAGCGGGAGTTGCGGTCGACGGCCTGGTCGATCCACGCCAGGCCGGCCGGGTCGTCGTCGACGGCGCGGTAGTCGTGCAGGAGGCGCACCCGGGACCCGTTGCCGGGCGCCGGTTCGATGACCCAGGTGCCGCCCATCGCGGCCACCGGCGGGGTGGACACCTCCTGGCGGAAGGTGATGCGGCGGGCGGCCGGGTCCAGGGTGCGGCGGGAGGTCCAGTTCTTCGGCTCGCCGTTGGCGGTCGCCCAGATGCGGATGCGCTCCTCGGAGCCGCTGCGCTCGGCCACCTCGACGTGGACGGTCGGGGGGAAGATCCGGGGCCAGTTCTCCACCTCGGCGATCAGCCGGTAGACCTCGGCCGCGGGCGCCTCGATGATGATCTCGTGTTCGGTCTCGCGCACGGTCATGCGGGTGTCTCCTCGGGTTCGCGGGAAGGGGCGGGGCGTGCGCGGGCTCGGCCGCGGCGTCAGAAGTTGCCGAGGCCGCCGCAGACGTTCAGCGCCTGGGAGGTGATGGAGGCGGCGGTGTCCGAGACGAGGTAGCCGACCAGGCCGGCGACCTCCTCGGGCGTGGAGTAGCGGCCGAGGGGGATCTTGGACTGGAACTTCTGCAGGATCTGGTCCTCGGTGGTGTCGTAGGCGGCGGCGTAGCCCTGCCGGACCCGCTGGGCCATGGGGGTCTCCACGTAGCCGGGGCAGACGGCGTTGACGGTGATGCCGGTCGGCGCCAGCTCGTTGCCGAGCGCCTTGGTGAAGCCGACGACGCCGTGCTTGGAGGCGGAGTACGGGGCGCCGAGCACGACGCCCTGCTTGCCGGCGGTGGAGGCGATGTTGACGATCCGGCCGCGCTTCTTGTGCCGCATGCCGCCGGTGGTGAGCGCCGCGCGGGTCATGCGGAAGACGCTGTTGAGGTTGGTGTCGATCACGTCGTCCCACAGCTCGTCGGAGAGCTCCGCGGTGACGCCCCCGCCGCTGCGGCCGGCGTTGTTCACCAGTACGTCCACCGGCCCGTACCGGTCCACGGCGGCCTGGACGAACGCGGTGACGTCGGCGGCCGACGTGACGTCGCAGGCGGCGCCGTCGACATCCAGCCCCTCTTCCCGCAGCTCCTTGACCGTCACCTCCACGCGCGCGGCGCCTCGGGCGCACAGGAACACCCGGTACCCCTGGCCGGCCAGCAGCCTGGTCACGGCCAGTCCGATGCCGCTGGTGGCCCCGGTCACCAGGGCGACCGGCGGTGCCGCTTGTGTCGTCGTCGTCATGTCCTTGTCTCCTTAACGGCTTAACGGCTTAACGGCTTGGCGGCGGGGGAGGGTCAGACGCCTCTCGGCGCCAGCAGGTGGGCGTTGACCAGGTCGACGAGCATGCGCGGGGTGCGCGCCTCGGACAGCAGCGAGTCGTCGAGGCTGATGCCGTACTCGCGTTCGATGCGGCCGCCGGTCTCCAGCAGGGCCAGGGACTCGTATCCCAGCTCCTCGAACTCGCGGTCGAGGATGTCTCCGTCGAGGTCGACGGACTCGTCGGCGCCGGCGCCTTCCCGGAGAATGCGCGTGAGATCGGCGAGAGTGAATTCCTGCTCGGACATGGGGATTTCTCTCCTCTGGTCGGGGAATGGCCGGGGAATGGCTGGGGAACGGCCTCAGTCGGCGGACCGCACGACGACAGCCGAGTTGAAGCCGCTGTAGCCGCGGGCGAGCACCAGGGCCGCGTTCAGCGACGCGGGCCGGGGCCGCTCGGTGACCAGGTCGAGGGCGTACTCGGGCGCCGGCCGGACGCCGGTGGTCGGCGGGATCACGCCGTCCCGGATGGCCAGCAGCGCGGTGACCACGTCCAGCGGGCCCGCCCCGGAGTTCAGCCGCCCGGTCATGGTCTTGGGCGCGGTGACCGGCACCTGCCCGGGCCCGAAGACGTCGCTGATCGCGGCGGCCTCGATCCGGTCCAGCTCCGGTACGGCGGCGGCGTCGGCGAAGACCACGCCGATGTCCGCCGGAGCCATCCCGGCGTCCTCCAGGGCGATCCGGATGGCCCGCTTCAGACCGGGCTCACGGCCGCTGCCCGGCCGGGGGTCGAACGTGGAGCCGTAGCCGGCGATCTCGCCGTAGACCCGGGCGCCGCGCTCCGCCGCGGAGGCGGCGTCCTCCAGGATCAGCAGGGCGCCGCCCTCGCCCGCCACGTGCCCCGCGGCGTCGGCGTCGAAGGGCAGGTACGCGGTGTCCGGGTCCTCGCCGGTGCTCATCCGGCCGGAGGTCAGCAGCGCCGCCCAGCCCCACGGGCAGACCGAGGCGTCCACGCCGCCGGAGACGATCAGCCGGCTGCCCTTGCGGATCTGGCGCCGCGCCTGCGCCAGGGCGTCCAGGCCGCCCGCCTGGTCGGAGACCACGACGCCGCTGGGGCCCTTCATGCCGTTGCGGATGGAGACCTGCCCGGTGTTCACCGCGTAGAACCAGGCGAAGGACTGGTACGCGCTGACGTACTGGCTGCCCTGGCTCCACAGCGCCTGGAGCTCCTTCTGGCCGAACTCGAAGCCGCCCGCGGAGCTGGCGGTGACCACGCCCATGTCGAACTGCCGCCACCGGTCCGGCTCGACGCCCGCGTCGGCGAGCGCCCAGTCGGCGGCGACCAGGGCGAGCCGGGTCATGTGGTCGGTCTGCGGCAGCAGCCGGCCCGGCAGGTGGTCGCGGGCGTCGAAGCCGGGGATCTCGCCGGCCAGCCGGGCGGGGTAGGGCTCCGGGTCGAACCGGGTGATACGGCCGATGCCGCTGCGGCCGGCCGTGGTGGCCGCCCAGTAGTCGCCGGTGCCCAGGCCGTTGGGCGCGGTGACGCCGACCCCGGTGACGACGACCGGCGCGCTCATGCCGGCACCTTTTCCGGGCGGGTGAGCACCATCGCGCTCTGGAATCCGCCGAATCCGCTACCGACGCTGAGGACGGTGTCGGTCCGCCACTCCCGGGCGGTCAGCGGCACGTAGTCCAGGTCGCACTCGGGGTCGGGGGTGTGCAGGTTGGCGGTCGGCGGGACGACGTTGTTCTCCATCGCCAGCACCGACGCGGCGATCTCGATCGAGCCGATCGCGCCGAGCGAGTGCCCGACCATCGACTTGATGGAGCTCATCGGGGTCCGGTAGGCGTGCTCGCCCAGGATCCGCTTGACGGCCGCCGTCTCGTGCCGGTCGTTCTGCTTGGTACCCGAGCCGTGGGCGTTGATGTAGTCCACGTCCGACGGGTCGATCCGGGCCTCGTCGAGCGCGGTGCGGATGGCCTCGGCCATCTCCAGGCCGTCGGGCCGCAGGCCGGTCATGTGGAAGGCGTTGCAGCGGGAGGCGAAGCCGGCGATCTCGCCGTAGATGTGGGCGTCCCGCCGCCGCGCGGCCTGAAGTTCCTCCAGGACGAACACGGCGGAGCCCTCGCCGAGGACGAAGCCGTTGCGGGTGCCGTCGAACGGCCGGGAGGCGTGCTCGGGGTCGTCGTTGCGGGGGGTGGTGGCCTTGATGGCGTCGAAGCAGGCCAGGGTGATCGGGGAGATCGGCGCGTCCGTGGCGCCGGCGATCATGATGTCGGCGGAGCCCTCGCGGATCAGCTCCACCGCGTGGCCGACCGAGTCCAGGCCCGAGGTGCAGCCGGTGGACACCACCGTCGCCGGGCCCTCCGCGCCGATCGACCAGGCCACTTCGGCCGCGAAGGAGCTGGGGACGAAGTAGTTGTACAGGTGCGGCGGGGCGTAGGCGTGGTCCACCAGGTCCAGCCGGCCGCCGTCGCTGACCACCCGGTACTCCTGGTCCAGGCCCATGGTCGCGCCGACCGCGCTGCCGATGGTCACCCCGGTGCGCGGCGCCTGGAGCTCGCCCGCCTCCAGGCCGCTGTCGGCCAGCGCCTCGCGGGCCGCGACCACGGCGAACTGCGCCGCGCGGTCCATCCGGCGGATCTCCTGCGGGGTCAGCCCGTGCTCCTCCGGGTCGAAGTCGGCCTCCGCCGCGACCCGGGAGCGGTACGGGGCCGGGTCGAAGAAGGTGATGCCGCGGGTCGCGGTGCGGCCCTCGCTGAGCAGGCTCCAGAAGTTCTTGGTCCCGAGGCCGCCGGGGGCCAGCACCCCGACGCCGGTGATGACCACGCGGCGGCTCACCGGGCGCTCCAGTGGTAGAAGCGGGTCGCCATGGCGTCGGCGGGCGACCGCCAGGTGGCCGGGTCGTACGCCTCGATGAACGGCTTGAGGTCGGCGCTGATCCGTACGAACGACGGGTGGGTCTTGGCCTGCTCGATGGCCTCGCCGCCGTGCTCGTCGTCGAAGTCCTGGAGGTGGAAGTACAGGCCCTGGTAGGAGAAGAGCTGGCGGCGGCGGGTGCCCATCAGGTGGGGCATCTCCGTCTCGTCGAACTTCTCGAACAGGCCGGCCACGTTCTGGCTCCAGCCGGGCTCCATCCGGGCCACGATCAAAGTGCTGTGCACGAGTTGCCTCCTTGGGATCGTGAAGGGGTCCGTCACGCCGTCGCGACGGCGCCGGCCGGCTCGGCGGCGGCAGCGGCGGGAGCGCCGAACCAGCGGCTCAGGGCGTCCGCCACGTCCGGGGCCGCCGGTCCGCCGACCCAGGCGACGTAGCCGTCGGGGCGGATCAGCAGGGCGTCGGCGCCGGACAGGTCGGCGTCCTCGGCGCCGGGGCGCTTGGCGGCGGTGACGGTGGCGGTGACCACGTCCACCCGGTCCGCCCAGCCGGCCGCCCGGACGCGCAGCGCGGGGTCGTCGGACAGGTCGAGCAGCACACCGCGGGCCGGGTGCAGCAGCTCCCGGACGGTGGTCGTGCCGCCGGCGGTGGACAGTTCCAGGTTCGGGGCGCGCAGGCCCAGCAGCCGGTGGTCGCCGGGACCCGCGGGGTAGCGGATGGACAGCCCGCTGACCATGCCGGCCAGGTGCCGGCTGACCTCGTCGTGGGTGATGAGTTCCGACATCACGTCGCGCAGCGGCTGCACCTCCTCGCCGCTGAGGAACAGCAGGCCCTGGGCCTGGGTGTTCATCAGCAGCCGCTTGCCGATCTCGTGCCGCTCCTCGTGGTAGCTGTCCAGCAGGCCCTCGGGCGCGGTGCCCCTGAGCGTGGCCGCCAGCTTCCAGCCCAGGTTGGCCGCGTCCTGGATGCTGGTGTTCATCCCCTGGCCGCCGGCCGGGAGGTGGATGTGCGCGGCGTCGCCCACCAGCAGCACCCGGCCGCGCCGGTACTCGGTGGCCAGCCGGGCGGCGTCGCCGAAGGCGCTGAGCCACAGGGCGGTGCCGCCGCCGATGTCCTGGCCGGTGAGCCGCTGCCAGGCACCGGCGACCTCGTCCCAGGCGGGCGGCTGCGTGCGGCGCCGGGGCGGGGTGCCGCGCTCGCAGACGATGATCCGGGTGACGCCGTCGCCCAGCGGGCCGGCCATGACCATGCCGCCGGGCACGGTCTCCCCGATCATCCGGGTCTTGATCTCCACGCCCCGGACGTCGCCCAGGAACATCTCCATCGTCGAGGCGGTGCCGGGAAACGCGAAGCCCGCCGCCTTGCGCACCGCGCTGCGCCCGCCGTCGCAGCCCACCAGGTAGGCGGCGCGCAGGCGGCGGGGGCCCGCGGGGCTGTCCGCCTCGACCGTGACGCCCCCGCCGTCGTCCTGAAGTCCGGTGAACTCCCAGCCGCGCCGGATGTCGGCGCCCAGCTCGGCCGCCCACTCGCCGAGCATCTCCTCGGTACGGGCCTGGGGGATGCCCTTGGCGCCGCCGGCGTTCGGGACCCCGAGGACGGCGAAGTCCACAGGCAGGCCGCCGAAGTGGCCGAGGTCGGTGGTCTCCACGTCGCCCAGCCGGGGCATCAGCCCGCGCTGGTCGAACGTCTCCAGCGTCCGGGCGGTGAACCCGAGCCCGCGGGACTCGCCCGTCGGCTGGAGAAGCTTTTCCAACACGATGACCCTGATTCCGGAAGTCCTCAGCTCACCGGCGAGAAAAAGTCCTGACGGGCCGGCTCCGATGATTATGACGTCGGCGTCCATTCAACTCTCCAAACGGCGGTCCGGAAATGGAGGCGCAGGCTGGGCCATTCATTCTGAAGGGCACTCCGGAAATCATTTCCGTTCCCGCGTGCAGCCGTCAACAAGTCGTTTGGAACTCTTGGATGAACTAGCGAAAATCCGTCGTCAGAGCGTTAGGGAAAGGGAAGGGAAATGTAAGGCGCAGGAAAATTCGGCAGCTCGGGAGCCGGTCCGGAAGGCCGGGAAGGAGCGGACGGGCGCCCGGGTGCGCCACACGCTGAGACGGCCCCGCCGGGGTGCCCGGCGGGGCCGTCTCGTAGGTCGGGGGAGGTCAGCCCCGCGGTACGGAGAGGAGGTTGCGCTCGATCCGGCGCAGCAGCCGCAGGACCTCGGCGCGCTGACGCTCCGACATGCCCCGGGTGGTCTGCTCCTCCAGCTCGGCCCACGCGTCCTTGACGGGGCCGATCAGACCGCGGCCGGCCTCGGTGAGGCAGACGATCACCGAGCGGCCGTCGGTCGGGGAGGGCATCCGCTCCACCAGGCCCTGCCGCTCCAGGCGCTGCACGGTGCGGGTGACGGTCGAGGCGTCCAGCCGCAGCCCGTTGGCCAGGTCGCTCAGCGACTGGCAGCCGGAGTCCGACAGGCGCATCAGCAGCAGCTCCTGCCCCGGGTAGAGGCCGAGCTTGGCCAGGAGCGGGGCGGCGGCGCTCCAGTGGGCCCGAGCGATCCGCGCGATGAGGAGACTGATCTGCCCGCAGTCTTCCATCAGCATGCCTTCCACCAGCCCCTCAACCGCCGAGCCCTACCGTGACAGTATCAGGCACGACGGCTGTACCAGGCACGGATACGTCCCGGCAGGGGCGACCCGGTGGCCCGCGGCCGGCCGCCGCGAAAGGACGCACCGGTCACCCGTCACCCCTCACCCGTCACCCCTCACGCGTCACCCATGCGGAAGCCGATGCCGCGCACGGTGCGGATCCAGGTGCGCGCCCCGAGTTTGGCGCGCAGGCTGCTGATGTGGGTGTCGATGGTGCGGCTGCCCCGGGGGCAGTTGCCGTTCCAGATCTTCACCGTGATCTCCTCGCGGGACACCACCGCGCCGGGACGCGACGCCAGCATGCGCAGCACCTCGAACTCCTTCCTGGTCAGCAGCACCGACCGGCCGTGCAGCCGCACTTCGCGGCTGGCCAGGTCGATGTGCAGCGGCCCGCGGAAGATCACCTGCCCGGGCTCGGCCGCCCGCGGGCTGACCCGGCGCATCACGGCCTCGATCCGGGCGACCAGCTCCCACTCGCCGTACGGTCCGCTGACGCAGCTGTCGGCGCCGGCCTGTAGGGCCAGGACCCGGTCCAGCTCCGTGCCGCGGTCGATGGTGGCGATCACGGGAACCTGGCCGGCGCCCCGTATCTCCCGGCACACGGTCAGGCCGTCCAGGTCCGGCAGCTCCAGGGCGAGCAGCACCAGATCGGCGTCCGCGTGCGCACCGATGGCCTCGGCACCGGTACGCACCGTGTCGACGTGATAACCGTGGAGTTGCAGAAACCTGCCGAGTGATCTACCGACTTCTTCGTCCTGCTGGACAACGAGTACACGCACCACTGGCCCCCAGCCCTTTTATCGCACCGCTTGCCCCGGGTGCGCCGCGGCCGGGCCGAAGCCCTCCGGCCGCGCACCGGCAAGCACCCGGTTCGATCAGTCCGAATCGGGTGGACATTCTTGGGGGGTGGCAGCCTATTTCCGTCATGTATTCCTCGAAACTTTGGCGCGAAACTACCGGGAAGTCCCGGGCGCGTCCCGGGCTCGCGCCCCCCCGCCCGGAATTACCGGCTCCGCCGCCGTCCCCCGCCGGACGGCCCGCCCTCCCGTGCGTACGGCCGTCCGCTCACCCGCGCGCGCGGCCTACGCCCCCCGCGCGGACAACCCCGCCGCCGCCCGCGCCCGTCCCCGCCCGTCCGCCCGTGCGTACGGCCGTCCGCTCAGCCGCGTACCGGAGCGCGCGCCCGGCCCTGCCGCTCCCGCGCGTGACACAGCTCGCACCGGCCGCGCTCCCGCGCCACGGGCGGAACATTAGACTCATCGGACCGGCACGGCACGACGCGCTCACGAGCTCAAGGAGGCACGGGTGGAGCTGCTGACCCGTATCACCGGACCCCGCGACCTGGACCGGCTCGGTCCGGGAGAGCTGGTGGCGCTGGCGGGGGAGATCCGGGCCTTCCTCGTCGACGCGGTGTCCCGGACGGGCGGCCACCTGGGCCCCAACCTCGGAGTGGTCGAGCTGACCATCGCCGTGCACCGCGTGTTCGACTCCCCGCGCGACCGGGTGCTGTT
Organism: Streptomyces sp. B1866; assembly: GCF_031932565.1. Lineage (NCBI taxonomy): Bacteria > Bacillati > Actinomycetota > Actinomycetes > Kitasatosporales > Streptomycetaceae > Streptomyces > Streptomyces sp. B1866. The sequence continues at coordinate 16,035 of NZ_JAVSCF010000007.1, read as the reverse complement.
CGACACCGGCCACCAGGCCTACGTGCACAAGCTGCTCACCGGCCGCCAGGACTTCTCCAAGCTGCGCGGCAAGGGCGGCCTGTCCGGCTACCCCTCCCGCGCGGAGTCCGAGCACGACGTCATCGAGAACAGCCACGCCTCCACGGTGCTGGGCTGGGCCGACGGCCTGGCCAAGGCCGACCAGCTGCTCGGCCGCACCGACCGGCACGTGGTCGCGGTCATCGGCGACGGCGCGCTGACCGGCGGCATGGCCTGGGAGGCGCTGAACAACATCGCCGCCGCCAAGGACCGCCCCCTGGTCATCGTCGTCAACGACAACGAGCGCTCCTACGCGCCCACCATCGGCGGCCTCGCCGACCACCTGGCCACCCTGCGCACCACCGACGGCTACGAGCGCTTCCTCGCCCGCGGCAAGGAGATGCTGGAGCGCACCCCCGTCGTCGGCAAGCCGCTGTACGAGACCCTGCACGGCGCGAAGAAGGGCCTGAAGGACTTCATCGCCCCGCAGGGCATGTTCGAGGACCTGGGCCTGAAGTACGTCGGCCCCATCGACGGCCACGACGTCGAGGCACTGGAGTCCGCGCTGCGCCGCGCCAAGCGCTTCGGCGGCCCGGTCATCGTGCACTGCCTCACCGAGAAGGGCCGCGGCTACCGCCCGGCCCTGGAGGACGAGGCCGACCGCTTCCACGGCGTGCCGCCCATCCACCCGGACACCGGCCTGCCCCGCTCGCGCGGCGGCGCCGACTGGACGTCGGTGTTCGCCGACGAGATGGTCCAGCTCGGCAGGCGGCGCCGCGACGTGGTCGCCATCACCGCGGCCATGCTGGAGCCGGTGGGCCTCGGCCCGTTCGCCAGGGAGTTCCCCGACCGGGTCTACGACGTGGGCATCGCCGAGCAGCACGCCGCCGTCTCCGCCGCGGGCCTGGCCACCGGCGGCCTGCACCCGGTGGTGGCGCTGTACGCCACGTTCCTCAACCGCGCCTTCGACCAGGTCCTGATGGACGTGGCCCTGCACCGCTGCGGCGTGACGTTCGTCCTCGACCGGGCCGGGGTCACCGGCAGCGACGGGCCCAGCCACAACGGCCTGTGGGACATGTCGGTCCTCCAGGTCGTGCCCGGCCTCCAGATCGCCGCCCCCCGGGACGCCGACCAGCTGCGCGCCCAGCTGCACGAGGCGGTCGCGGTCGGCGACGCGCCGACCGTCGTGCGCTACTCCAAGGGCGCCGTGGGCCCCGCCGTACCGGCCGTCGCCCGGGTCGGCGGCATGGACGTGCTGCGGCGGCCGTCGGACGGCCGGGACGCGGACGTGCTGCTGGTGTCCGTCGGCGCCCTCGCCCCCATGTGCCTGGAGATCGCCGACCTCCTCGACAAGCAGGGCATCTCCGCCACGGTCGTGGACCCCCGCTGGGTCAAGCCCGTCGACCCCGCCCTGCCCGGGCTGGCCGCGCGGCACCGCGTGGTGGTCACCGTCGAGGACAACAGCCGGGTGGGCGGCGTCGGCTCCGCCGTCGCCCAGGCCCTGCGCGACGCGGAGGTGGACGTGCCGCTGCGCGACTTCGGCATGCCGCCGCGCTTCCCCGACCACGCCTCCCGCGCGCAGGTGCTGGCGGAGGCCGGGCTGACGGCGCCGGACATCGCCCGGCAGGTCACCGGCCTGGTCGCCGGGATCGACCGGGCCGAGGGCCCGTACCCGGCCGACCCTCAGGCGGCGGCGGAGCCGGTACGGGACTGAGACGGGCGCGCGGGTACGGGCCGGGCCCGGCCCGTACGGCCGGACCCGGCGCTTGGCGGTGGCCGCCCGCCCACCCGCCCACCCGCATCTATACGCACGCCCCTCTGGCCGATAGCCCGACCGGCGCAGTGCCCGCCCCCTCCCTCACCCCCATCGGGTGAAACGCCGGGCGCGCGGCTGCGCGTCAGCCGCCGCCGGCCGGGCCGCCGCCAACCATGGCGCGGACAGGCGAGCGCGGAGGTGTACCGGTGGGCGCGAGGCAGTCCGGCCGCGGCGGCACGGGCGGAGGCACCCGCCCCCGCGCCCGTACCCACTACTTCCGTACGAAGCCGGTCGAGCAGTCCATCGCCGACACCGAGGAGCCGGACCGCGCGCTCCAGCGCTCCCTGTCCGCCCTGGACCTCACCGTCTTCGGCGTCGGCGTCATCATCGGCACCGGCATCTTCGTCCTCACCGGCACGGTCGCCCGCGACCAGGCGGGCCCGGCCACCGCCCTCGCCTTCCTGGCGGCGGGCGTCGTCTGCGCGCTGGCGGCCCTGTGCTACGCCGAGTTCGCCTCCACCGTCCCGGTGGCCGGTTCCGCGTACACCTTCTCGTACGCCTCGCTCGGCGAGCTGCCCGCCTGGCTCATCGGCTGGGACCTGATGCTGGAGTTCGCCCTGGGCACGGCCGTCGTCGCCGTCGGCTGGTCCGGCTACGTACGCTCCCTGCTGGACAACGCGGGCTGGCACCTGCCCGACGCGCTGGCCGGGCCCGAGGCCGCCGACGGCGTCGGCTTCGACCTGCTCGCCTTCCTCCTGGTGCTCGCGCTCACCGGCATCCTGGTACTGGGCGTGAAGCTGTCCGCGCGCGTGACGGCGCTCGTCGTCGCCGTCAAGGTGACCGTCGTGCTGCTGGTCATCGTCGCCGGCGCCTTCCTGGTCCAGGCGGGCAACTACGACCCGTTCATCCCCCCGGCCCGGGGCTCGCTGTCCGGCTCGGGCGTGCACGCGCCGCTGATCCAGCTCATCGCGGGCTACCGGCCCACGACCTTCGGCGTGCAGGGCGTCTTCACCGCGGCCGCCGTCGTCTTCTTCGCGTTCATCGGCTTCGACATCGTGGCCACGGCCGCCGAGGAGACCCGCCGCCCGCAGCGCGACGTGCCGCGCGGCATCCTCGGCTCGCTGCTGGTGTGCACCGCCCTGTACGTCGCGGTGTCGCTGGTGGTGACCGGCATGCGCCACTACACCGAGCTGACCGTCGACGCGCCCCTGGCCGACGCCTTCAAGGCCACCGGGCACCCCGGGTTCGCGGGCCTCATCAGCTTCGGCGCCGCCGTCGGCCTCACCTCGGTGTGCATGATCCTGCTGCTGGGCCAGACCCGGGTGCTATTCGCCATGAGCCGCGACGGCCTGCTGCCGCGCGTCTTCTCCAAGGTCCACCCGCACTACGCCACTCCGTACCGCTCCACCGTCCTGCTCGGCGCGGTCACCGCGGTGGTCTCCGGCTTCACCACCGTCTCCCAGCTGGCGGAGCTGGTGAACATCGGCACGCTGTTCGCCTTCGTCGTGGTCGCCGCCGGCGTGGTCGTCCTCCGCCGCACCCGCCCCGACCTGCACCGCACCTTCCGCGCCCCGTGGGTGCCGGTGCTGCCCGCAGCGTCGGTGGCCGCGTCGCTGTGGCTGATGCTGAACCTGCCCGCGCAGACGTGGCTCCGGTTCGCGGCGTGGATGGCGGCGGGCCTGGTGGTGTACGGGCTGTACGGGCGCACCCACAGCCGCATGAGCCCGACGACCCGGCTCTAACCGGCGCGGCCCCGTACGGCCCGCGGCCCCACCACCCCGGCCCCCAGCGCCGCCACCCGCGCCCGCAGCCCCCGGTCGGCGGTCACCACCAGGCACGGCCGTCCCGGCGCGCGCCCCGCCGCCAGCTCCACGATGTGATCGTCACCGCTGCCGGACGCGGACTCCACCCGTACGCCCTCCACAGACGCCACCCCGCGCGCGGCGCCCTCGACCACCAGCACCAGCTCCAGCGGCCCCCGGGCGGCCCACCCGGGCACGCCGGGGCCTTGCGGCAGCCCGCCCTGGTGGCCTTGGACGAGCGCGGCGAGCCGGTCGCGCAGCCGCTCGGCGGCGCCACGCCGGTCGCGCCACCAGCCGTCCGGTACCGACCCGATCACATTCGCGGCGTCCACGAGCACGAGACCTTCCATGATGGAGGCAAAATACAGGGGAGTAGACGATCGGTTACGACGCGGTGTGGAAGGTTGGCGGCAGGCCATGGCGTTGCGGTTGTTCCGCGGCAAGGACGGCAGGCTCACGGCCTACGCGGCGGTGCCGGGCGGCACCCACCGCTGGACCGAGAACCGGCCGGGCGGCCCCGACTGGACCGGCCCGCTGCACACCGACACGCCGGGCCTGGCGGCGGTGACCACGGCGCAGGGCGCGGACGGCTACCTGCACCTGGTGGGCCTGCGCTTCCGGCACGACGGCAGCCGCACGCTCACCGACGTGCTGCACGCGACCCAGTTCCAGACCGGCCGACCCTGCACGGCCTGGCACGCGCTGGGCACCCCGCGCCCCCCGAAGGACAGCCCCGCCGCCCGCCGCACCGGCCCCCCGGCGGCGGCCGTGGACGGCGAGGGCCGCCCGCACCTGTTCGTCCGCAACGCCGACGGCGGGGTCAGCGTGCGCTGGCAGGACACCAAGGGCACCTGGAAGGACTGGACCGACCTCAAGGGCGAGGGCGTCGTCGGCGGCCTGGCCGCGGCGGCCATGCCCGACGGCCGCGTCGAGGTGTTCGCGGCGGCGGGGGACAGGGTCCTGCACTGGCAGCAGCCCAAGCCCGCCGCCGCCTTCGAGCCCGACGACGACATCCCGGCCCGCCCGCAGCAGGATTCGCTCTCCGCCGTCGCCGTCGGCGGCGAGACGGTCACCTGCTACTGGCGCGACGCGGACGGCGGCGGCCTGCGCGCCTGGCGCCCCGGCGCCGAGCCCGCTTCCTTGGGCGGCGAGACGGGCACCGGCCCGGTCGCGGCGGCTCGCGTCGAGATCGACGGCTTCGCCTGCACCGTGCTGGCCCACGCCGACGCCAAGACCGGCCGTATCGCGGTGGCCGCCCACCCGGCGGAGGACGAGTCGGCGGGCGTGTGGTGGACCCCCACCGGCGACCCGGGCGCCCGCGAGCCCGCGCTGGCGCTGGACGGGACGGGCCGGGTGGTGCTGGCGGCGCTCGGGCCGGGCGGGGAGCTGCGGGTGACGCGGCAGAAGACGGACGAGTCGGGGCTGGCGCTGCGGGCGTGGGTGCGAGTGTGAGCCTGCGGCTGCGCCCGGCCCGGAGCCCGGGCTACCGCCCGTCGGGTCCGGCCTCGCCGAGAACGCGGCGCAGGTACTGCTCGGGCCCGGCGAGGTAGCGGCGCCAGTGGTCGACCAGGAGCAGGTCGTCCCACGCGACCGGTTCGATGCCGTGGTCGCCGAGTTCGAGAATCCGGGCGCCGGGCAGCGCGGTCAGCAAGGGGGAGTGGGTCGCGCAGACGATCTGTCCGCCTGCCGTAGCGAGCCGGTCCATGAGGCCCACGAGGCTCAGGCACGACGTGAAGGACAGGGCGGCCTCCGGTTCGTCCATCAGGTAGAGGCCGGGCTGGTCGAACATCGTGTCCAGCACGGTGAGGAAGCCCTCGCCGTGGCTCTGCTCTGTTAGGTCGGCTTCCCAGAACCCGAACCGCCCCGAGACGTTCTGAGCCAGGTTGAACAGCGTCTCCGCGCGGAGGAAGAACCCCTGCCGCTGACGGCGCGGTCCGGTGAGGAGCCGGTGACCGGCGCTGGTGAAGTCCGCCCGGAGGGCGTCGCCCAGCAGGGTGGGCGCGCCGGTGCTGGAGTACTTCGTACCGGCCTTGCCGCCCTCGGAGCTGATCTTGCAGAGGTCGGCGACGGCCTCCACGATGGTGGACTTGCCTGAGCCGTTCTCTCCGACCAGGAAGGTGACGGACCGGTCGAACCGCAGGCCGTCGCCGCGCAGGTGCCGTACGGGCGCGAGGGTGAACGGCCACGTGTCCGGGGGTTCGGCGTCGAGGTGGATACGGGTGAGGAACATCAGCGGCCTTGGGTGAGACTCGGTCGGCGAGGTGGTGGAGGGGTTACCGGCACTGTGTGACTGGGGCGGCCGACATCGATCGGAGTACGTACCGGTGATCAGGTGTCCACATCAGATCAACGATCTGAACGGGCGTCGCGTTCGGCTTCCAGGTCCACGAAGACCCACTTGCGCAGGGTCACGACGGCCTGGGCGGCCCGTACCCAGCGGATCGCGTGGTCGTCGTAGGCGACGGTCGCGTCCGTCGCCGGTCCGCCGGGAGGGTAGAGGACGCCGTACACGCCGTACGGCTGCGGGTCGCGTACGCGGAGGGTGACGAAGTCCCGGCGCAGGTGGGGACATTGCAGGGTGGCCTTCTTCGCGCAGGGCAGGCATACCGGGGGATGGGTGGTCCGGAGGTTTTCCTGCCAGCTCGGGTCGTTCGGGTCGAGGTCGTCCTTGAGCAGCCACAGCACGCCCTGCTCGGTGCGGTCGGCAGGCCCGCCGCAGACCTGGCACAGCAGCTTGCGCATCGCCCGGCACTGGCGGCGCGCGTGGACCCGGCCGAACTCAGGGCGCCCCCGCATGTCCTTGGGCAGGATCGACAGCCGCGACCACAGGACCCCGTCGAGACGGTCCTGCGGGACCTCGTCTCGATAGGCGATCCCCCAGGGAAGCCTGACCACCCCGGCGTCGACGTGCCGCTCCCGGCTCCACGCAGTGATGTAGGGAACGGTGCCCGGGCGATTGGTGATCGACATGCTGCCTCCAGACGGTGCTTCCAGGCGCAGGCAGTCGCCCAGCGGCGCCAGGTGCGCGCGCTGTGTGACCGATCCCACGGTGGACCTGAAGCTGGCATCCCGTCAAGTCCAAGGACTGACTGTGGACTATTCTCTAGACAGTCTTAGGACACGAACTCGGGGCTGACTACCTGTTGGTACCCTCGGTTCACACTCCGTGGGAGGGGAGGAACCCATGCCTGGGGGCGCGAATACGCAGCTCATGTCACGCATCGGCCTGGGACGGGCGCTCAAGAGACTGCGCGAGGGCAAGGGGTTGGTGATCACTGAGGTGGGCGCGCGCCTTGGGTGCGATCCCTCGATGATCAGCAAGATCGAACTGGGGCGGAGGGCTTGCTCACAGGCACTCATCACTGGGCTGCTCGACCTCTATGACGTTCCGTCGGAGCAGCGGGAGAGCCTGATTGAGCTGCACACGGACACGAAGGATCGACGTCAAGGCTGGTGGCACAGCTACAGTGATGTGATCAGCGCCGCCTACGAGCGCTACCTGGCGTTCGAGGACGCGGCGGCGCAGGTCCGTGAGTACCAGTTGGGGATCGTCCCCGGCCTACTCCAAACCGAGGACTACGCCAGAGCCGTCATGTCGGTCGGCTTCGCATCGCTCGGCCCTGACCAGGTTGACGGCCTGGTCGAAGTCCGCATGCAGCGGCAGCGTAACCGTCTGTTCGAGGCGCGCGTCCCCATGCAGTGCCATTACGTGGTCACCCAGGCGGCGTTGGAATTCCAGGTCGGAGGGCCGCGTGTTCAGCGTGCGCAGCTCCAGCACCTGCTGGACGTCTCAGAACGAGACCATGTCAAGCTTCAGGTGATCCCGTACGAGAAGGGTGATGAGGGTTCGCAGCTCGCGGGCTTCTATCTCCTCTCGTTTGAAGATCCAGATACTCCGGACGTCGGCTTCGGTGACTCCCTCGCGGGTATCTTGACGATGGACGAACCACGCGACGTCCGCCGTCTCAACAGGCTCTTCAGGAGTCTGTCGCAAGCCGCACTCCCAGATGACGAGACTCGCGACCTCATCGAACGCATCAAGAACAGGAAGAACGATGGACAAGGCTGAGCTGTACGCGCTCGACGTCGAGGGGCTGGACTGGCGGAAGAGCAGCCTCACCTCGGACAACGGGACCTGCTTCGAGTTGGCCGCTCTGCCGGGTGGCGGTGTGGCGGTACGGGACTCGAAGAACCCCGCAAACGGTCACTTGTGCTTCACTCAGGTCGAGTGGCAGGCGTTTAAGGGCGGTGTCCTACTCGGGGACTTCAACCACCTCGACCAGACCAGGCGGACAGCGGAGAGCTGATGGACAAGGCTGAGCTGTACTCGATCGATGCCGAGAGACTGAACTGGAAGAAGAGCAGTCTCACCGCCAACAACGGCGCTTGCTTCGAGTTGGCGCCTTTGCCGGACGGCGGTGTGGCGGTTCGGGACTCGAAGAACCCTTCGAACGGTCACCTGTGCTTCACGCAAGCTGAGTGGAAGGCGTTCAAGGGTGGACTGCTGCTCGGGGACTTCGACCACCTCGACCAGTGAAGGTGAGCCCGATCAACCAGCAGGGCGACGGATCGCTGCCGCATCCCCGGCCGCTGCGGCGCCGTGGCATCCAGCGCCTCTCACAGGAGCACTGGGGCAGCGGCCGCTCCCTGTGGGCCGCCGACGAGGAGAGCCGCGCGCTCGTGGTGGACCAGTTGTCGGTCACCGAGACGGCGGCGTCGGCCGGGATTGCCGTCGTGCTCGCGCTGGACGAGGGAGCCGCCGTCTGCGTCCGGCGGCGGCGGTACGTGTTGGACGGCAAGCCCGTCCTCCTGGCCACCTCGTACCTCCCCGCCGAACTGGTCGCGGGTTCTCCCGTCACGCAGGAGGACCCCGGACCGGGCGGCATCTACGCCCGTCTGGCTGACCTCGGCCACAAGCCGGTGCACTTCCGGGAGGAGATCCGCTCGCGCATGCCGTCCCGGGAGGAGGCGGAGCGGCTGGAGCTGTCGACGGGAACTCCGGTCGTACTGGTCTGCCGTACCGCCTTCCGTGATGATGGCCGCGCGGTCGAGGTCAACGAGATGACGCTGGACTCCGCGTCCTTCGTGCTCGAATACGACTTCGACGCCTGACGATTCGGTTGGTCTGTGTCACTGGTCTGCTGACCCTCGCGGCCGGGTCGGAGACACCCGACCCGGAGTCAGGTTTCCGTGAGACCCGCGCGGGCGCTGTCCGGCGCCGCCACCACGTTCTGACCGTTCCGACACTCGCGGGCACCTCGCCGAGCGGGCCATCCGACTCCTGGACTGCGGAGGACTCGCCCTCGCCCCCAAGTCCCGGCGTGACCTCAGCGCTGTGCAAGACGTTCTACGGGAACCACGCACGTGACCTACTGGAGGGCATGACATGACGGACGACACCGCGCAGGCGAAGGGCACCGCCGGGTTCCTGATGGAGATGGGCATGCTCAAGCGGGCCAAGCGGTCTGGCTGGTGGATCGCCGGGGTCAAGGACCCGGAGTCGATCGCCGAACACTCCTTCCGGACGGCGGTGATCGGCTCCGTGCTCGCCATGATGGAAGGCGCCGACCCCGCGAAGGTCGCCCTGATGTGCGTGTTCCACGACACTCAGGAGACGCGCGTCGGTGATATCCCGCACATCGGTCGGCGTTACCTGAGCGCCGCGTCGAACGAGGAGGTCACCGCCGACCAGGTATCCGCCGCGCATCCCGCCGTCGCCGCCGGAGTGCAGCAGGTCGTCGAGGAGTACGAGAACGGCAGCAGCCAGGAGGTGGTCGTTGCCCACGACGCCGACAAGCTGGAATGCCTCATTCAAGCCGTCGAATACCGTGAGCAGGGGTGTGCGAACGTCCAGAACTGGATCGACACCAGCCTCGCCAGCCTGAAGACGTCTTCCGCCCAGGCTCTCGCCGAGGCCGCCCTGACCATGACTGCCGTGGAGTGGCAGCAGACCTATCTACGCTGACCCGGGGCCCCGGCAAACGCCACGGCGGGCCGTACGGAACCCCGAGGTCCCGTACGGCCCGCCGTCGGCGGAAGACCCGCGTCGCGCGGAGCGCTACGCGGCCGGCACGCTCGCCACGCCCGGGGCCAGGAACGTCTTGCCGACGATCCGCTCCGAGACGCCCTCCCGGTCCAGGCAGGGAATGACCCCGCCCAGGTGGAACGGCCAGCCCGCGCCCGTGATCAGGCACAGGTCGATGTCCTGCGGCTCGGCGACGACGCCCTCGTCCAGCATGAGGCCGATCTCCTGCGCCACGGCCTCCAGCACCCGCGCCCGCGCCTGCTCCTCCGTGAGGACGTTGTCGCCGCGCACGAGCAGGGCCTCGACCTCCGGGTCCAGCTCCGGCTTCCCGGAGTCGTGGACGAAGAAGCCGCGCTTGCCCGCCTTGACGACCCGCGAGAGGTTCTCGGAGACCGTGAAGCGGTCCGGGAACGCGGCGTTCAGGGTCTCGGAGACATGCAGGGCGATGGCCGGGCCGACCAGCTCCAGCAGCTCCAGCGGGGACATCGGCAGGCCCAGCGGCTCGACGGCCTTCTGGGCCACGTCGATCGGGGTGCCCTCGTCGATGACGTTCTGCACCTCGCCCATGAAGCGGGCCAGGATGCGGTTGACCACGAAGGCCGGGGTGTCCTTGACCAGGACGGCGGTCTTCTTCAGCTTCTTGGCGACGGCGAAGGCGGTGGCCAGGGACGCGTCGTCGGTCTTCTCCGCCTTGGCGATCTCCAGCAGCGGCAGGATCGCGACCGGGTTGAAGAAGTGGAAGCCCACGACCCGCTCGGGGTGCTTGAGCTTGGCGGCCATCTCGGACACCGACAGGGACGAGGTGTTGGTGGCCAGCACCGCGTGCTCCGGGGCGACGGCCTCCACCTCGGCGAACACCTGCTGCTTGACGCCCATCTCCTCGAAGACGGCCTCGATGACGAAGTCCGCGTCGTGGAAGCCGGCGGCCTTGTCCAGGGTGCCGGTGACCAGGGCCTTCAGGCGGTTGGCCTTGTCCTGGTGGATGCGGCCCTTGAGCAGCAGCATGTCGATCTGCTCGTGGACGTAGCCGACGCCCTTGTCGATGCGCGCCTGGTCGATGTCGGTCAGCACGACCGGCACCTCCAGGCGGCGCGCGAACAGCAGCGCGAGCTGCGAGGCCATCAGGCCCGCGCCGACCACGCCGACCTTGGTGACCGGGCGGGCCAGGGACTTGTCCGGCGCGCCGGCCGGGCGCTTGCCGCGCTTCTGGACCAGGTTGAAGGCGTAGATGCCGGACCGCAGCTCGCCGCTCATGATCAGGTCGGCGAGGGCGTGGTCCTCGGAGTCGAAGCCCTGGCGCAGGTCGCCGTTCTTGGCGGCGGCGATGATGTCCAGCGCGCGGTAGGCGGCCGGGGCCGCGCCGTGCACCTTGCTGTCGGCGATCTCGCGGCCGCGCTCCACGGCGCGGTCCCACGCCTCGCCGCGGTCGATCTCCGGCCGCGCGACCTCGATCTCGCCCTTGAGGACGGCGGCGGTCCAGTGCAGGGACTGCTCCAGGAAGTCGGCGCCCTCGAAGATCGCGTCGGCGATGCCCAGCTCGTGCACCTGCTTGGGCTTCAGCTGCCGGTTCTGGCTCAGCGAGTTCTCGATGATGACGCTGATCGCGCGGTCCGGGCCGATGAGGTTCGGCAGCAGGGTGCAGCCGCCCCAGCCGGGGACCAGGCCGAGGAAGACCTCGGGCAGCGAGAAGGCGGCCGCGGAGGCGGCGACGGTGCGGTACGTGCAGTGCAGGCCGACCTCGACGCCGCCGCCCATCGCCGCGCCGTTGTAGTACGCGAAGGTGGGCACGCCCAGCGACGCCAGGCGCGTGAAGACGGCGTGCCCGCCCTGGCCGATGACGAGGGCGTCCTCGCGGGTGGCCAGCAGCTCGACGCCCTTGAGGTCGGCGCCGACGGCGAAGATGAACGGCTTGCCGGTGACGCCGACGCCCACGATGGAGCCCTCGGCGGCCTCCGCCTCGACCTGGTCCAGCGCCGCGTCCAGCTTCAGCAGGGAGCCGGGGCCGAAGGTGGTGGGCTTGGTGTGGTCGAAGCCGTTGTCCAGCGTGATCAGGGCGAACCGGCCGGCGCCGCCGGGCAGGTCCAGGTGGCGTACGTGCGCCGAGGTCACGACCTCGTCGGCGAACAGCTCCGCCGCGCGCGCCAGGGAGTCTTTGGTGGTGGTCACTTGGTCCCCTCGAAGTGCGGGTTCTCCCAGATCACGGTGCCGCCCATGCCGATGCCGATGCACATGGTGGTCAGGCCGTAGCGGACCTGCGGCTGCTCCTCGAACTGGCGGGCGAGCTGGGTCATCAGGCGCACGCCAGAGGAGGCCAGCGGGTGGCCGAAGGCGATGGCGCCGCCGTACTGGTTGACGCGCGGGTCGTCGTCCGCGATGCCGAAGTGGTCCAGGAACGCCAGGACCTGCACGGCGAACGCCTCGTTGACCTCGAACAGGCCGATGTCCTCAATGGACAGGCCCGCCTTGGCCAGCGCCTTCTGCGTCGAGGGGACCGGGCCGTAGCCCATGACCTCCGGCTCCACGCCCGCGAACGCGTAGCCCACCAGGCGCATCTTCACCGGCAGGCCCAGCTCCCGCGCCACGTCCTCGGCGGCGATCAGGGAGGCGGTGGCGCCGTCGTTGAGGCCCGCGGCGTTGCCCGCCGTCACCCGGCCGTGCGGGCGGAAGGGGGTCTTCAGGTTGGCCAGGTTCTCCAGGGTGGTGCCCGGCCGCATCGGCTCGTCGGCGGTGGCCAGGCCCCAGCCGGTCTCGCCGCCTTCAGGGTTGGTACGGCGGATCGCGATCGGCACCAGGTCCTGCTGGATCTTGCCGTTCGCGTACGCCTTGGCGGCCTTCTCCTGGCTGCGCACCGCGTACTCGTCCGCGCGCGCCTTGGTCAGGTGCGGCAGCCGGTCGTGCAGGTTCTCCGCCGTCATGCCCATGAACAGGGCGGACTCGTCCACCAGCTTCTCGGCCACGAACCGCGGGTTGGGGTCGACGCCCTCGCCCATCGGGTGGCGGCCCATGTGCTCCACACCGGCGGCCACGGCGATGTCGTACGCGCCGAAGGCGACCGAGCCGGCGGTGGTGGTCACGGCCGTCATGGCGCCCGCGCACATGCGGTCGATCGCGTAGCCGGGCACCGACTTGGGCAGGCCGGCCAGCAGCGCGGCCGTGCGGCCGATCGTCAGGCCCTGGTCGCCGATCTGGGTGGTCGCGGCGACGGCGACCTCGTCCACGCGCTCGGGCGGCAGGTTGGGGTTGCGGCGCAGCAGCTCACGGATGCTCTTGACGACCAGGTCGTCGGCGCGGGTCTCGTGGTAGATCCCCTTGGGACCCGCCTTGCCGAAGGGGGTCCGGACGCCGTCGACGAAGACGACGTCCCTAGCGGTACGAGGCACGTTGGCTCTCCTCCAGGTGCGGGACGGCACAGCTGGCGGAACGCGCCCGCGGCGCGCCCCGCACACCGCCATGCTACTCATGGGTAACCAAGCTGCACAGCCCTCGCCCGGCAAGCGGCGAAGCTCACATGGCGCGGGTCGGGGGACTGGGGTACGGGGGGCTGCCGTCCGCGCGCTCCCGGTCGGACGGGCGGCGCGTACGCCGGGCGCGGGCGCGCTCGGGGCGCCCGGCGCGCTCCGGGGACGGCCCGTGCGCCGGGTGCCGTACGGAGGCCGGGGCCTGGCCGGGGGGCCTGGCCGGGGTCCGGCTTGGGGTCCGGCTTGGGTGTCCGGCGGCCGGGCCCGATACGGGTCCGGCCCGCGCGTGCACGGCCGCGCCGCTCCACGCGCGTCACGTCACGCCGAGGCGGTCCCCAGCGCCGCCGTCAGGGCCGGAGCGACCTGCTCGACCTGCCACGGCCGCGCCCCGTGCCCGGCCAGCGCGGCGGCCACGGACTCCGGCGTGGCCGGCGCCGGGGGCTCCCAGCACAGGCGGCGGACGGTGTCGGGAGAGATCAGGTTCTCCTGCGGCATGGCCAGCCGCTCGGCGAGGGCCGTCACCGCCGCGCGCGCGGCCGACAGCCGGGCCGCCGCGACCGGGTCCTTGTCGGCCCAGGACCGGGGCGGCGGAGGGCCGGTCACCGGCTGGGCCGGCAGCGGCAGCTCCGACTCCGGCAGGGCGCGGGCCCGGTCCACCGCCGCCTGCCAGTGGTCGAGCTGGCGGCGGCCCATGCGGTGGCCGAACCCGGGCAGCGCGGCCAGCGCCCGTACGTTCGCGGGCAGCGCCAGCGCGGCCTCCACGATGGCCGCGTCACCCAGCACCTTGCCCGGCGAGACGTCCCGGCGCCGCGCGACGCCGTCCCGGGCGGTCCACAGCTCGCGCACCACCGCCAGCTGGCGCCGCCGCCGCACCTTGTGCATGCCCGACGTGCGCCGCCACGGGTCCTTGCGCGGCGGCGGGGGCGGGGCCGCGGCGATGGCCGCGAACTCCTGCCGCGCCCACTCCCGCTTCCCCTGCCGCTCCAGCTCCTCCTCCAGCGCGTCGCGCAGGTCGACCAGCAGCTCCACGTCGAGCGCCGCGTACCGCAGCCAGGGCTCGGGCAGCGGGCGGGTGGACCAGTCGACGGCGGAGTGGCCCTTCTCCAGGCTGTAGCCCAGGACGTTCTCCACCATGGCGCCCAGGCCCACGCGCGCGTACCCGGCCAGCCGGCCGGCCAGCTCGGTGTCGAACAGCCGGTCCGGCACCATGCCGATGTCCCGCAGGCAGGGCAGGTCCTGCGTGGCCGCGTGCAGCACCCACTCGGTGTCGCCCAGCGCGGCGCCGAGGGCGGACAGGTCGGGACAGCCGACCGGGTCGACCAGGGCCGTGCCCGCCCCGGCGCGGCGGAGCTGGACCAGGTACGCCCGCTGCCCGTAGCGGTAGCCGGAGGCGCGCTCGGCGTCGACGGCGACCGGGCCGTGCCCGGCCGCGAACGCCGCGACGATCCCGGCCAGCTCCTCGGGTCCGGCCACGACGGGCGGGATGCCCTCGCGGGGTTCGAGCAGGGGGACCGGCGCCGGGGGGAGGTGGGCCTGAGTGGCGTCCCCGGGGGCTCGCAGTGTCGTCTCGGCTGCGGTCTCTTGGGCGTCGGTCACCTGTCAAGGGTAGCTGTGCCGCGCGGATATGCTCCGGCGCCCGTCTCCGGAACGTCACGACGCGGACGCCGCGGCGCCGGGTGCGCGGGCGGGGATACGGGCAGGCGGGCGGTCCGTCGGCCCGCCTGCCCGTCAGTCCGTCGGGCAGGCGGGCGGGCGGACAGACGGCCGGGCAGGCGGGCAGGCGGAGTGCGCGGCCGGGTCAGTGGATGATGCCGGTGCGCAGGGCCACGGCGACCATCCCCGCCCGGTCGCCGGTGCCCAGCTTGCGGGCGATCCGCGCGAGGTGGCTCTTGACGGTCAGCGCCGACAGGCCCATCGAGACGCCGATCGCCTTGTTCGACTGGCCCTCCGCCACCAGCCTCAGCACCTCGACCTCGCGGCCCGACAGCTCGCGGTAGCCGCCGGGGTGGCCCGGCGCGCCCGGTGGACGCCGGTGCATGCGGGCGGCCGCGGCCCCGACGGGGGTCGCGCCCGGTCTTCCGGGCAGGCCGAGGTTGGTGCGGGTGCCGGTGACGACGTAGCCCTTGACGCCGCCCGCGAGGGCGTTGCGCACGGCGCCGATGTCGTCGGCGGCGGACAGGGCCAGGCCGTTGGGCCACCCCGCCGCCCGGGTCTCGGACAGCAGGGTGAGGCCGGAGCCGTCCGGCAGGTGGACCTCGGCGACGCAGATGTCGCGCGGGTTGGTGATCCGTGGCCGGGCCTCCGCGATGGACGACGCCTCGATGACGTCGCGCACCCCGAGGGCCCACAGGTGGCGGGTGACGGTGGAGCGGACGCGGGGGTCGGCGACGACCACCATGGCCGTCGGCTTGTTCGGGCGGTAGGCGACCAGGCTGGACGGTTGCTCAAGGAGAACAGACACCAGGCCTCCTGGGGAGAGTGGTGGGACGGGTCATCACGTCCTTCGGCACGGATCCGGCCAGGCTTTAGAGAAAGATCACGATTTGGTGAGTAACAATTCCGGCAATTAGGACGGCTGATCGAGTGCTGTGACGCCGGTGGCGCCGGTGGCGTGGGTGGTTTCGGCGCGGCGGGCCCCGGGACGGTGCTCGCGGGGGCGGCCAGGGGCAGGCGCGGCGGGCCGACGGCACGCGCGGGCGGCCGGCAGCGCGTACGGCGCAGGAGCGGTCGGCCGACGGGGCGTACGGCACGCGCGGGCGGCCGACGGGGCGTACGGGCCCGGGGGCGGCGTACGAGGGGCGGTACGGCGCGGGGGGCGGCCGACGGGGTGGTACGGCGCGCGGTCAGCGGGCCAGCGGCCCCCGGCGCTGCGGCAGCGACACCACCCCCGCCTCGCTCGGGCCGCCCGGCGGCAGGCCCGCCACCTGGCACAGCAGGTCGCACCACGCGGCCAGGTGGGCCGCGGTGTCCGGCGCC
>NZ_JAVSCF010000006.1:0-73032 GCF_031932565.1 Streptomyces sp. B1866 | reverse complement strand
GCCGGCGCCGCCGGAGCCGGTGCCGACGGGTCGACCGGCGCGACCGGGTCGACCGGGTCCGTACGGCGCCTGCTGCGCCGCCGCGGCAGCCCGGCGCCCGCCTCGCCGCCGTCCGCCTCGTCCCCCGCGACGGCGGTGAGCGGCGGCGCGCCGACCGCGGCGGCGATCGGTTCCGCGGCGACCGGCGCCCCGATCGACGGGTCGGTCAGCAGCCGGTACGGCACGAACACCACCACGCGCGTGCCGCCGTACGCCGAGGCGCCCGACAGCTCCACCCCGAAGCCCAGCTCGCGCGACCAGCGCCCCACGCACGCCAGGCCCAGCCGCGGCACCGCCCCGAGCCGCGCGAGGTCCAGGCCCTCCCGCAGCTGCGCGGCGGCCTCCTCCAGCGTGTCGGGCGGCATGCCCAGCCCCGCGTCGTCGATCTCCAGTACCGCGCCCGCCGCGACCTCGCGGACCGTGACGACCACGCGCGTACGGGAGGGCGAGAAGACCGTGGCGTTCTCCAGGAGTTCGGCGAGGGCGTGCATCAGCCCCTCGACGGCGGGCGCCACCACGTACAGCGTCTGCCCGCCGTGCACCTCCACCCGGCCGAACTCCACGATCCGCGACTGGGCGCCGCGCACGCAGTCGAACAGGGTCACCGGCGCGGTCTCCCGCCGCGCCGGCCAGATGCCGCACATCACCAGCAGCGTCTGCGCCTTGCGCGTCATCTGGGCGGCCGCGTGGTCGGCCTTCATCACCTCGGCCATCAGACCGGAGTCGGTCAGCCGCTGCCCGAGGCCGTCGAGCACCTGCTGCTGGACCACGGCCATCGCGTGCATGTTCCGGGCCACGGACTCGAACGCCGCCTGCACCGAGTCCCGCAGCCGCCGCTCCCGCCGCGCCGCCTCGTCCAGCTCGGTGCGTACGGCCGCCAGCCGGGCCACCTCCGCGTCCCGCTCGGCCACCGCGGCGCGCAGCTCCTCGGCCAGGGCCCGCTGCCGCCGGGCGTCGGCGCGGTGCCGCTCGGCCGCGGCGCGCTCTCCGGCGACGGCGCGCCGCAGCCGGACGCACCACGCCAGGCACACCGTCAGCGCCGCCAGGGCGGCCGCGGCCACTCCGGTCGCGACTGTCGCCGACAGCACCTTGACCACCCCCATCCGGGCCCGCGGCCGGGCAGGCCGAGAGAGGCAGATACTACTGACCTACCGATCGGGCGTGTCCGGTAGTCGCGCCAGACTCTTGTCACACTTGTCACGCCATGGGCGTGCGCCGGCGCGCACCCCGGCGCGCGGCCGGTCACCGCCCGCCGGGCCCGCCGGACCCGGAGCCGTTCGCGTACGGGGCGCGCGGGCCGTACCCCGGAGGCCCGGCGGCCTCACCGGGCCGCGGCGGTGGCCCGCTCCTCCCGGTCGGCCTCCAGCAGGCAGTCGGTGGTGGCGGTCACGGCGGTGAGCAGCACCACGGAGTCCTCCACCGCCCGCAGCCCGTGCCGCTCGTGCGGGATGGGCAGCACCTGGCCTGCGATCAGCTCCTGGGTCTCACCGGAGGCGCCGGTGAGCCGGACGTGCCCGTGCAGCACCTGGATGCTGGCGGCCGGGGGAGCGTTGTGCTCGTCCAGCTCCTGGCCGGACGTCAGCGCGATGACGCTCTGCCGCAGCGGCCCGTCGCGCAGGAACAGGTGCGAACTGCGGCCGTGCGGGTCGATGCGGGCCTGGTCGAGATGGCGGCGGGCCAGCGCGGTGAGGTCGTCCATGGGTCAATCCTCACCGCTGCCCGCCCGCCTCGCCACGCCAGCCGGTCTACGGCGCGGCCCGTTCGACCCGTACCGCGCAGACCTTGAACTCCGGCATGCGCGAGGTCGGGTCGAGGGCGGGGTTGGTGAGCGAGTTGGCGCGGCCCTCGCCCGCCCAGTGGAACGGCATGAACACCGTGTCCGGCCGGATGTCGCGGGTGATCCGCGCGGGCGCGACGGCCCGCCCGCGGCGCGAGACCACCGCGACCGGGTCGCCCTCCGCGGCCCCCAGCCGCTCGGCGAGCAGCGGGTGCAGCTGGACGAACGGGCCGGGCGCCGCCCGGTTCAGCTCGTCCACGCGGCGGGTCTGCGCGCCCGACTGGTACTGCGACAGCACCCGGCCCGTGGTGAGCAGCAGCGGGTAGTCGGCGTCCGGCTCCTCCGCGGCGGGGCGGTGCGAGACGGGTACGAAGCGGGCCCGGCCGTCGGGGGTGGCGAAGCGGTCGAGGAAGAGGCGGCGGGTGCCGCCCGCGGTGTCCTCGGGCTCCCCGTCGCCCCCGTCGTTCCCGCCGACTCCGCCGTTCCCGCCGGGAGCGTCGGCCATAAGGGGCCCGGCTACCGTTTCGTCCGCCCGCGCGGGCGCGGCCGTACCGGCTCCCAGGCCCGGGCCGTCCCCGCCGACCCCGCTGTCCCCCTCCTGCTCCGCCGGGCACGGCCAGAAGACGCCGTTCTCCCGCTCGATGCGTCGGTAGGTGATGCCCGAGTAGTCCGCGGGGCCGCCCGCCGAGGCGCGGCGCAGCTCCTCGAACACCTCCTCCGGGTCGGTGGGGAACCCCTTCTCCCAGCCGTACCGGGCCGCCAGGCCGCTGAGCACCGCCAGGTCCGAGCGCACCCCGGGCGGCGGCGGGACGGACTGGCGGCGCAGCAGCACCCGGCCCTCCAGGTTGGTCATCGTGCCGGTCTCCTCGGCCCACTGGGTCACCGGCAGCACCACGTCGGCCAGCGCGGCCGTCTCCGAGAGCACCACGTCGGCGACGGCCAGGAAGTCCAGCGCCCGCAGCCGCTCCTCGATGTGGGCCGCACGGGGCGCGGAGACCACCGGGTTGGAGCCCATCAGCAGCAGGGCGCGCACGTCCCCGCCGAGCGCCTCCAGCAGCTCGTACGCGCTGCGCCCGGGCGCGGGCAGCGAGTCGGGGTCCACGCCCCACACGGCCGCGACGTGCGCGCGGGCCGCGGGGTCGGCGAGCTTGCGGTAGCCGGGCAGCTGGTCGGCCTTCTGGCCGTGCTCGCGGCCGCCCTGGCCGTTGCCCTGGCCGGTGAGGCAGCCGTAGCCGGACAGCGGGCGGCCCGCGCGGCCGGTGGCCAGGCACAGGTTGATCCACGCGCCGACCGTGTCGGTGCCCTTGGACTGCTGCTCGGGGCCGCGCGCGGTGAGCACCATCGCGTCCTCGGGCGCGCAGAACATGCGCACCGCCTCGCGCAGGGCGGGCACCGGCACGCCGGTGATCCGCTCGACCAGCTCCGGCCAGTGCGCCATGGCGGCGGCCCGCGCCTCGGGCCAGCCGGTCGTGCGCTCGGCGACGAACTCCTCGTCCACCCGGCCGTCGGCCACCACCAGGTGCAGCAGGCCCAGCGCCAGGGCCAGGTCGGTGCCCGGCCGCGGGGCCAGGTGCAGGTCCGCCTGCTCGGCGGTGCGGGTGCGGCGCGGGTCGACCACGATGAGCGTGCCGCCGTTCTCCCGCAGCCGCGTCAGGTAGCGCAGCGCGGGCGGCATGGTCTCGGCCAGGTTGGAGCCGACGAGGATCACGCAGCCCGTCCGGGGGATGTCCGCGAGCGGGAACGGCAGGCCGCGGTCCAGGCCGAAGGCGCGCTGGTGGGCGGCGGCGGCCGAGGACATGCAGAAACGGCCGTTGTAGTCGATCTGCGAGGTGCCCAGCACCACGCGCGCGAACTTGCCCAGCGCGTACGCCTTCTCGTTCGTCAGGCCGCCGCCGCCGAAGACGCCCACCGCGTCCCGGCCGTGCGCCGCGGCGGTGCCCCGCAGGCCCTCCGCGACCCGGTCCAGGGCCTCCTCCCAGCCGGCCGGCTCCAGCTCGCCGCCGGGTCTGCGGCGCACCAGCGGCTCGGTCAGCCGGACGCCCGAGGCGAGCAGCTCGGGCGCGGTGCGGCCCTTGCCGCACAGCGCCCCGCGGTTGACGGGGAACGCGGGCCGCTCCGCCACCTCGACGCCGCCGCCCGGCGCCGGGCGCAGCGCCATGCCGCACTGGAGCGCGCAGTACGGACAGTGGGTGTCGACGCTCGCGGCTGGCTCGGCACGGTCGGCCGGGGCCAGCGGCGGCACGGTGCCTCCGGAAGGTTCGCGCATGGGCGCCAGGATGCTACAGCCGTGTTACGTCGCGCTCCCGCGCGTGTTACGCGCCCGGGAAGCGACCCTCAGCGCGCGCTCCGGCCCGCCGTGAAGTTGGCGCAACCACGCGATACGGCCGTGCAACGGGGGCGCAACGCGCCCCTGCCAGGCTCTCGTCATGACGGCGTCGCCCACCACCGGCCCCCAGGACCCGCCAGGCCCCGCTTCCCTCGACAGTACGGCGCAGCTCATGACCCAGATCACCGCCCAGCTGAGCACGCTGCTCGGCCACGTCACCCTGAGCGGCGCACCCCTGAGCGGCGCACCCCGGGGCGACGCCCCCGACGGCCCCCCGCGCAGCGCACCGGGCGGCCCCCGGCCCGGCGCTCCGGCCCGGCCCGCCCGTCCGGCCGCCCGCGCCCGTACGGCCCGGCCGCCCCTGCCCCGCGGCCTGGCGGACCGGCCGCCGACGCTCGTCGCCGTCGCCCACGGAAGCCGCGACCCGCGCGCGCTGCGCACCGTCACCGCGCTGCTCGCGCGGGTGCGCAAACTGCGCCCCGCCCTGCCGGTGCGCCTGGGCCACGTCGAGCTGAACGATCCGCTGCTGTCCGACACCCTCGCCGCCCTGCGCGGCGAGGCCGTGCTCGTACCGCTGCTGCTCAGCCGCGGCTACCACGTCAAGCGCGACCTGCCGGACGCCGCGGCCGCCGCCTCCCACCTGCGCACGCGGGTCGCCGAACCGCTCGGCCCGCACCCGCTGCTCGCCGAGGCGCTGGCCACCCGGCTCGCCGAGGCCGGCTGGCCGGCGGCCGCCCCGCGCGGGGCGGGAGTGGTGCTGGCGGCGGCCGGCTCCCGGGACCCGGCCGCCGGCGTGGACACCGCCCGCACGGCCGCCCTGCTCAGCGCCCGCCTCGGCGGCGTGCCGGTGCTGCCCGGGTACGCCTCCGCCGCCCGGCCCACCGTGCCCGAGGCGGTGGCCGCCCTGCGCGCCGCGGGCCGCGAGAACATCGCGGTGGCCTCCTACTTCACCGCCCCCGGCCTGTTCGCGACCCAGTGCCGGGAGGCGGCCCCCGGGCTCGCGGCCGACCCGCTCGGCGACCACCCGGCCGTCGCCCGGCTGGTGCTGCACCGCTACGACGAGGCCGCGGCGGCCCTGGCGTCCTCACCGGTGTCACACCCGACGGTTACCGTCGGTGTATGACGTTTGGCACGACTCCAACCGATCCCGACGCCCCGTATGACGTCCTCGACCTCCAGCGCTGGGCGGTCGAGCCCGACAAGCGGCCGGGCCGCACCGCCTTCCAGCGGGACCGGGCGCGCGTGCTGCACTCCGCCGCGCTGCGGCGCCTCGCGGCCAAGACCCAGGTCGTCGCCCCCGGCCAGCCGTCCGGGTCGGGACACGCGGCCGCCGGCCCGTCCGGCGCGGCCCGCCGCCCCTGGGACGCCACGCCGCGCACCCGCCTGACCCACTCCCTGGAGTGCGCGCAGGTCGGCCGGGAGCTCGGCGCCGCCCTCGGCTGCGACCCGGACCTGGCCGAGGCCGCCTGCCTGGCGCACGACCTGGGCCACCCGCCCTTCGGGCACAACGGCGAGCAGGCGCTCGACGAGATCGCGCAGCCGTGCGGCGGCTTCGAGGGCAACGCCCAGTCGCTCAGGGTGCTCACCCGCCTGGAGCCCAAGCGGTTCGTGCCCGCCGGGCCCGGCGGCGACCGCCCCGACCGGCCCGGCGAGCCGGACCCCGGCCCCCGCGCGCCGGACGCGGGCCGGCCCGCCGGCGAGCCCGGCCCCCTGGTGAGCGTCGGCCTGAACCTCACCCGCGCCGCGCTGGACGCCGCCACCAAGTACCCGTGGCCACGCGGCGGGCACCCCACCGACCCCGCCTGCCGCAAGTACGGGGTCTACGCCGACGACCTGCCCGTCTTCGAGTGGTTCCGGCTCGGCGCGCCCGACCACCGCACCTGCTTCGAGGCCCAGGTCATGGACTGGTCCGACGACGTGGCGTACTCGGTGCACGACGTGGAGGACGGCCTGCACGCCGGACACCTCGACCCGGCCGCCCTGCGCGCCGGGCCCGAGCGGCGCGAGGTGTTCGCCGTCGCCGCCGAGCGGTACGCGCCGGGCGCCGACCCCGCCGAGCTGGCCGAGGCGCTGGACCGGCTGCTGGCCCAGGAGTGGTGGCCGCACGCCTACGACGGGTCGGCCGTCGCCCAGGCCCGTCTGAAGGACGCCACCAGCCAGCTCATCGGCCGCTTCTGCCTCGCCGCCGAGGGCGCGACCCGCGCGGCGTACGGCGGCGGCCGCCTCACCCGCTACCGCGCGGAGCTGGTCGTCCCGCGCGCCACCCGCCTGGAGTGCGCCGTGCTGAAGGCCGTCGCCGACCGGTACGTGATGCAGCGCGAGGACCAGGCCGCACTCCGCGCCGAGCAGCGCGTGGTCATCGCAGAGCTGGCCGAGCTGCTGGCCGCCCGCGCGCCCGACGGCCTCGACCCGCAGTTCCGCGCGCTGTACGAGCAGGCCTGCGGCCCGTCCGGCGGCGGCGACGCGGCCCGGCTGCGCGCGGTCGTCGACCAGATCGCGTCCCTCACCGACGCCTCCGCCCGCTCCCTGCACGCGCGGCTCACCGCGCGGCGCCCGGCGACCCACCCGTGACCGCCGCCGCGGCGCCGCCCGTACCCCCGCCGACGCGTGACCGCGGCACGGTCCCTTCCCGCCGCCCCCCGGCGTGCGGGACGCTCCCTTAGGCTGAATAGGAGGCAGACAAGTGGTCGACGCACACCAGACTTTCGTGATCGTCGGAGGGGGCGTGGCCGGGGCGAGCGCCGCCGAGGCCCTGCGCTCCGAGGGCTTCACCGGCCGGGTCATCCTGATCTGCGACGAGCGCGACCACCCCTACGAGCGGCCGCCGCTGTCCAAGCGGTTCCTCACCGGCCGCGACGGGCGCGACACCCTCTTCGTCCACGAACCGGCGTGGTACGCGCGGGCCGACATCGAGCTGCACCTCGGCCAGCCCGCCGTCCACCTCGACCGCGCAGCCCGCGCGGTGCGCCTGGGCGACGGCACCCGGCTGGCCTACGACAAGCTGCTGCTGGCCACCGGCGCCGAGCCGCGCCGCCTGGACGTCCCCGGCACCGACCTGGCGGGCGTGCACCACCTGCGCCGCCTCGCGCACGCCGAGCGGCTGCGCGCCGTCCTGGCCTCCCTCGGCCGCGACAACGGCCACCTGGTCATCGCCGGAGCCGGCTGGATCGGCCTGGAGGTCGCCGCCGCCGCCCGCGGGTACGGCGCCGAGGTCACCGTCGTGGAACCCGAACCCACCCCGCTGCACCCGGTGCTCGGCCCCGAGCTGGGCTCCCTCTTCGCCGACCTGCACCGCGAGCACGGCGTCCGCTTCCACTTCGGCGCCCGGCTCACCGGCATCTCCGGCCAGGACGGCGTGGTGCTCGCCGCGCACACCGACGACGGCGAGGAGTACCCCGCGCACGACGTGCTCGCCGCCATCGGCGCCGCCCCGCGCACCGCCCTCGCCGAGGCCGCGGGCCTGGCCGTGGTGGACCGCGCCGAGGGCGGCGGCATCGCCGTCGACGCCTCCCTGCGCACCTCCGACCCGGACATCTTCGCCGCCGGGGACGCCGCCGCGGCCTGGCACCCGCTGCTGAGGACCCGGCTGCGCGTCGACCACTGGGCGAGCGCCCTGCACGGCGGCCCCGACGCCGCCCGCGCCATGCTCGGCAGGCGGGTCGTCCACGACCGCGTGCCCTACTTCTTCTCCGACCAGTACGACGTCAGCCTGGAGTACTCCGGCTACGCGCCCCCCGGCTCGTACGACCAGGTGGTGTGCCGCGGCGACATCGGCAAGCGGCGGTTCATCGCCTTCTGGCTCAGCGAGGGCCGCCTGCTGGCGGGCATGAACGTCAACGTGTGGGACGTCGCCGGACCCGTCCAGCGGCTCATCCGCTCCCGCGCCCGCATCGACCCCGACGACCTCGCCAACCCGGCCGTGCCGCTGACCTCGCTGCTGACCGGCGCTGTCGGCGACCGGCCGTAGAATTCGGGCGTGGCAGGAAGGATCAACGACGACGACGTGAAGGCGGTGCGGGACACCGTCCCGATCGACGCCGTCGTCTCCGAATACCTCCAGCTCCGCGGCGCGGGCGGTGGCAACCTCAAGGGCCTGTGCCCCTTCCACGACGAGAAGTCGCCGTCCTTCCAGGTCAGCCCCGCCAAGGGGCTGTACTACTGCTTCGGCTGCCAGCAGGGCGGCGACGTCGTCGACTTCGTCATGAAGATCGACCACCTGTCCTTCACCGAGACCATCGAGCGGCTGGCCGCCCAGGCCGGCATCACGCTCCGCTACGAGCAGGGCGGCTCCGCGACCGGCCGCCCGCAGGGCGAGCGCATCCGCCTGGTCGAGGCGCACCGGGCCGCCGCGCAGTTCTACGTCGACCAGCTCCAGGGGCCCGAGGCCGAGATCGGCCGCGCGTTCCTCGCCTCCCGCGGCTTCGAGCAGGCCGCCGCCGAGCACTTCGGCGTCGGCTACAGCCCGGCCGGCTGGGACCACCTCGTCCGCCACCTGCGCGGCAAGGGCTTCACCGACCGCGAGCTGATCGTCTCCGGCCTCGCCCAGGACGGCCGCCGCGGCCCCATCGACCGCTTCCGCGGCCGCCTCATGTGGCCCATCCGCGACATCACCGGCGAGGTCGTCGGCTTCGGCGCCCGCAAGCTGCGCGACGACGACACCGGCCCGAAGTACCTCAACACTCCCGAGACCCCGCTCTACCGCAAGTCCCAGGTGCTGTACGGCGTCGACCTCGCCAAGAAGGACATCGCCCGCACCAGCCGCGCCGTGGTGGTCGAGGGCTACACCGACGTCATGGCCTGCCACCTCGCCGGGGTCACCACCGCCATCGCCACCTGCGGCACCGCCTTCGGCGGCGACCACATCAAGATCCTGCGGCGGCTGCTGATGGACAACGCGTCCGCCGAGGTCGTCTTCACCTTCGACGGCGACGCGGCCGGGCAGAAGGCCGCGCTGCGCGCCTTCGAGGACGACCAGAAGTTCGCCGCCGAGACCTCCATCGCCATCACCCCGCGCGGCATGGACCCGTGCGAGCTGCGCCTGGCCGAGGGCGACGAGGCGGTCCGCACCCTGGTCGACAGCCGCACCCCGCTGTTCGCCTTCGCCCTGCGGTCGATCGTCTCCCGGTACAACCTGGACACCGACGAGGGCCGCGTCGCCGCCGTCGAGGCGGCCGTGCCCGTGGTCGCCGCCATCAAGAACCCGGCCCTGCGCGACCGGTACGCGGTCCGGCTCGTCGGCATGGCCGGCATCACCAGCAAGGCCGAGGAGGACACCGTCGTACGGCGCGTCCGCGCCCTGGCCCGCGCCCGCCCCGCCCACAGCGGCGGACCGGCGCCGTCGGGCCCCGGACGCGGCCGCCCCGGGCCGCACGCGCCCGCCCCCGGCGGCCCGGGTGCGGACGGCGCCGGACCGCGTCCGCCGCGCGGCCCGCGCCTGGACCTGCGCAGCCCCGCCCACCAGGCCGAGCGCGAGCTGCTGAAGTGCGCGCTGCAACACCCGCACCTGGTCTCCCCGGCCTTCGACGCCTTCGGCGTGGACGAGTTCACCGCCGATCCGTACGCGCTGGTGCGCACTGCGATCAGCGAGGCGGGCGGCACCACGGACGCGGACGGCGACTACCTCGCCCGGGTCCGCGACGCCGCGCCGGACGACGGCATACGCTCCCTCGTCACCGAGCTGGCGGTCGAGCCGCTGGCCCTGCCCAGGCGCCGCCAGCGCGAGGTGGACGGCGACTACACGGGCCAGTGGCTCGTCGCCGTCCGCCTTCAGGCGGTCAACCGCAGGATCGGCGACCTGCACGCCGCCGTGCACCGCCTCGGCCCGCACGCCGACGCCGGCGGCCACGCCGCGCTCCAGGTGCAGGAGCTGAAGGTGCTGGAGGAGTACGGGCAGCGGCTGCGCGCGATCGGCGCGGCGGCCCTGTAAGCCCTCCCGGGCCGGGCCGTCACCGGCCCGCCGACCCCGGCCGGGGCAAAAAGTACGCGCACGCCCCTCGTGGCAGGACTGTGTCGTACCCCACACTGGTGGGCGGTGCCTGAGTCTTCGGAGCGCGGCGGCCGCGGCTGGACAGATCCGCCCGCCCCCGCGGATCCGCCCACGACGAACGGGACGGGCGGCGGCCCGGCCGCTGCTGCCGTGCCCGGCCGTCCTGCCGTCCCAAGCGCGCCCAGCCTGGAGGCCGCCCTCGTGCAGACCCAGACCAAGACCCTCACCGGCACGGCGCCGACGGCGCCCGGGCGGAACGTCGCCCTCGCCCCCCTGGAGGCCCCGGCCCGGGTGCCCGGCCAGGGCTTCCAGAGGAACGAAGGCGACATTCCGGTGGACCGGGCGGCGGGACGCGAGGAGCCGGGAAGAACCGAGGAACCGGACGGGCCGGAAGGGCCGGACGAGTCGGCCAGCGCCGGGGAGCGGGACGAGCCGGAGGACGGCCCGGCGCAGGCCGACGGCGAGCGGGCGCGCACCCGCGCCGACACGGGCGCTCCCTCCTCGGACCTGTTCCGCCAGTACCTCCGCGAGATCGGCCGCATCCCGCTGCTCACGGCAGCCGAGGAGGTCGAGCTGGCCCGCCGGGTCGAGGCCGGGTTGTTCGCCGAGGAGAAGCTGGGCAGCACCCCGGACCTCGACTCCCAGCTCGCCTCGGACCTCGACCGGCTGGTGATCCTGGGCCGGATGGCCAAGCGCCGCCTCATAGAGGCCAACCTGCGCCTCGTCGTCTCGGTGGCCAAGCGGTACGTGGGCCGCGGCCTGACCATGCTCGACCTGGTCCAGGAGGGCAACCTCGGCCTGATCCGCGCCGTGGAGAAGTTCGACTACGCGCGGGGCTACAAGTTCTCCACGTACGCGACCTGGTGGATCCGCCAGGCGATGTCCCGGGCACTGGCCGACCAGGCCCGTACGATCCGGGTCCCCGTGCACGTCGTCGAGCTGATCAACCGGGTGCTGCGCGTCCAGCGCCGCACGCTCCAGGAGCGCGGCTACGAACCCGCCCCCGAGGAGGTCGCCGCCCTGCTCGGCCTGCCGCCGGAGCGGGTCGCCGAGGTGCTGCGGCTGGCCCAGGAGCCGGTGTCGCTGCACGCGCCGGTCGGCGAGGAGGACGACATCGCCCTCGGCGACCTCATCGAGGACGGCGACGCCGCCTCGCCCATGGAGTCGGCGGCCTTCCTGCTGCTGCGCGAGCACCTGGAGGCGGTGCTGTCCACGCTCGGGGAGCGGGACCGCAAGGTGGTGCAGCTGCGCTACGGCCTGGTCGACGGCCGACCGCGGACGCTGGAGGAGATCGGCCGGATCTTCGGGGTCACGCGCGAGCGGATCCGCCAGATCGAGTCCAAGACGCTGGACAAGCTGCGCGACCACGCGTGCGCCGAGCAGCTGCACGGCTACCTCGACTAAAGGCTGTCCCGCAATCCCCTGGTGGTTCAGCGAGTGGTGGTNACCTCGACTAAAGGCTGTCCCGCAATCCCCTGGTGGTTCAGCGAGTGGTGGTTCAGCGAGCGGCGTCAGATGCGGTCAATCGCAAGGCGGCGATGCGCCCGAATAGTGGTTCTGTTCGGATGTTTCGCCAACGCCGCGAGTGGCCGTAGCCGGCGTCGGGAGCCCGCCGGGGGTTACGGGACAGCCTTCAGCGCCACCGCGATCTCCTGGACGGCGGTGGGGCGTTGTCAGTGGCGTGCCCTACGGTGATGCCATGACTACGTTGAGCTACGAGGGTGCCGCCGTCCGATCAGCTGCCCGTGGGCCCGGCGTCCGCATTCTGGACGGAGCCGTCCCCGGAGCCGCCCGTGACCGGACCGCCCGCGAGGCTCCCGCCTTCGGTCTCCCCGGCGGAGCCCGGCGCACCGGGTCCGGCGTCGGCACCGCCGGCCGGAGAGCCGCCGGTATCCGGGCCCCTGCTGTCATCCGGGCTCCCGCTGTCCGGGCCGCCAGTGCCCGGCCCGTCCGGGAAGCCGCCCCCCTCACCAGGCAGCCCGCCGACCCCGAGCGAGCCGCCTTCACCGGACGGTCCGCCCGCCCCGGGCGAGCCGTCCCCACCGGAGAGGCCGCCACCCGCCCCGAGCGAGCCCCCGTGACCAGGCGCCGCGTCGCCACCGGACGGACCACCCTCACCGGACGGACCACCCTCACCGAGCGATCCGCCCGCCCCGAGCGATCCACTTCCACCGAGCGGACCGCCCCCACCGAGCGAACCGCCTTCACCAAGAGAGCCGCCTTCACCAAGAGAGCCGACCGCACCGGACAGCCCGCCCAGCCCTCCGCCGCCGCCACGACCCGCACCCCCGGCCCGTACCGCGTCGAACGCCCCCGGGTGGGTCTCCTCGCGCACCGCCTCGAACTGCTGCCGTACGGCCCGGCCCACCGCCAGGTCCTCCTCAGCGGCCTCGAAGACCTGCCCGGCGGCGGCGGGCCACGACGGCGGCTCGTCCGGGGAGAGGGTCCCTTCCGAGACCCCCAGCGCCCACGCCGCCTGCCGGGCGGCGCCCAGCGCGGCGTAGTCGGCGGGCTCCGGCACCACCACCGGCACGCCGAACAGGGCCGGTGCCATGGCCCGCACCGCGGGCAGCGACGCGGCGGCCCCCAGCAGGAACACCCGCCGCACGGCGACGCCGCGCCAGCGCAGCACGTCCAGCGCGTCCGCGAGCCCGCACAGCATGCCCTCGACGGCGGCGCGCGCCAGGTGCTCGGGCTTCATGCTCTCGCGCCGCAGCCCGGCCAGCGTGCCCGCCGTGTGCGGCAGGTGCGGGGTGCGCTCGCCCTCCAGGTAGGGCAGCAGCACCAGGCCGTAGGAGCCGGGCGTGGACTCCAGGGCGAGCGCGGAGAGCCCGTCCAGGTCGCGGCCCAGCAGCTCGGCCGCGCCGCGCAGGGTCCGTACGGCGTTGAGCGTGTGCACCACGGGCAGGTGCCTGCCGGTGGCGTCGGCGTACGAGGTGATGGTGCCCGTGTCGTCGGCCAGCGCCTCGCCGTGCACCGAGAAGATCGACCCGGAGGCGCCCAGCGACACCACCGCGTCGCCGGTCGACACGCCGAGCCCCAGGGCGGCGGCCATGGTCTCGCCCGTGCCGGCCGAGATCAGCAGGCCCTCGGGCGTGTGCCCGGCGGGCTCGGCCGGGCCCAGCACGTCCGGCAGCCTGGCCTCGCGGCCGAGCGCCAGCTCCACCAGGTCCGGGCGGTAGGCGCCGGTCGCCGCCGACCAGTAGCCGGTGCCGGACGCCGCGCCCCGGTCGGTCGTGCGCCGCTCGGGCCGCCCGAGGAGCTGCCACACCAGCCAGTCGTGCGGCTGCATCAGGTCGGCCGCGCGCCGCGCCGACTCCGGCTCGGTGCGCGCGAGCCACCGCAGCCTGGCCACGGGCAGCCCGGCGTGCGGCACGGACCCGACGGCCTGCGCCCACGCGGCACGGCCGCCGAGCGCGTCCACGAGGTCGGCGGCGGCGGACTGCGCCCGCTTGTCGTTGCCGACCAGGGCGGGCCGTACGAGCACGCCGCCCGCGTCGAGGGCCAGCAGCCCGTGCGGCTGCGCGGACACCCCGATGGCCCGCACGCCCTCCAGCACCCCGCCCTCGGCCGCCTCACCGAGCGACAGCAGCCAGTTCTGCGGGTCGACGTCGCCGCCGGCGGCGCCGCCGGCGGCCGGGTGCGGCGCGTAGCCCTGCCGGAGCACGGCACCGGTGGCCGCCTCGCAGACGACGATGCGCGTGCCCTCGGCGGAGCTGTCGAGTCCGGCGACTATCCCCATGCCCCCGATGATGCCCTATCGGCGCCGCCCCGACCGGCGCCGACGCGGCGGCGGCGACCTCCCCCGGGCCGTGCGGCCCGGGCCGGGCAGGGGTCAGGTGGCGTCCGCCCCCCAGTCCTCGCGTCGACGCAGCTCCCGCACCTTGCCGAGCGCCTTCTCGGCGGTCTGCCGCCCGGTCCGCGCGGCGGACTCGGCGGTGTTGCGGACGGCCGGGTTCTGGGCGATCTGCCGCGCGCTCTTGCGCAGCTGCTCGTATCGCTCCTGCCCGGCCCGGGCGCCGAGCACGTACCCGACAGCCACCCCCGAGATGAACGTCAGCCGGTAGCGCATCGCCCTGCCCTCCTTGTCATCCGGTCCGATCCGGTCCGTACACCGCGCACCACGCCCGGTGTCGGCTTGCGCCTACCCGGACTTGCGAGGGTTCACCCGCAGGTCACCCGTAGGCCCCGTGGGACGATACCGATTGGCGGAGCACCCCCCTGCTTGCGCTAATGTATGGACCGCGACGGCCGCGCGCCGCCCGGGCCCGCCAGGCCGCAGGGGCACGCGACCGGAGCAGACGAAGCGATCCTCCGTAGCTCAATTGGCAGAGCAGCCGGCTGTTAACCGGCAGGTTACTGGTTCGAGTCCAGTCGGGGGAGCTCGGTCCCCTGTAGCTCAATTGGCAGAGCATTCGGCTGTTAACCGAAGGGTTACTGGTTCGAGTCCAGTCGGGGGAGCAGCGGGAAGGGACCCTTCGGGGTCCTTTTTCATGCCCTCGGCGGACCGCTCACCCGGTGGCCGGGGCCCGCGGGCAGGCGTCACCGACCCTCGGCGGCGACAGATCGTATGAGCGGCTATGCTGCGGCAGACGGCGCGCACAGGTGCGCGCGACGCGCCGTTACGGGGCGGTAGCTCAGCCGGTTAGAGCAGCGGACTCATAATCCGTCGGCCGTGGGTTCGAGTCCCACCCGCCCCACCACCGGCACCCCTGGGAAAAACGTTCTCACCTGGCCACAAGCGTCCGAACAGGTTTAGACCACGAGGGGGCAGTCACCGGTTGGCGGGGTCCTGCGTGAGCGATGCGTGAGCGGGCGTGCTGCCGGGTCCTCCTCGCCGGGTACGGGGGACCTGCGCCTCAGCGTTCTTCGCCGCCTCCTGGTCGACCTGGGGGAGGAGGCTGGTGTACGTGTCCGACGCCAGTTGGATCGTCCCGTGCCGCAGCGTCTCCTTGATGGTGTGGATGTCACCACCGCCCGCATGGATCAGCGTCGCCGCCACGTGCCGTAGATCACGCAGATTGATCGGCGGCAGACCCGCCTGGCGGCACAGCCGGCGGAAGACGTCGGAGACCTTCTCCGGGTGCAGCCACGTCCCGTCCTCCTGGACGAAGACCTTGCCCGTGTCCGTCCACGGCAGACCGTCCTCGATCCGCTTCGCCCGCTCGGCGACCTGATAGGCGCGGTGCGCCCGCAGGACCCGCGCCGTCTGCGGCCCCAGGCCGATCACGGCCTCGCTGTCCTCCGTCTTCGGCTTGCTCTCCACCGGGGTCCAACCGTCCTGCACGATCGTCTTCGACACCCGCAGGAGACGGTTGTCCAGGTCGACGTCCGCCCACGCCTGGCCCACCGCCTCACCGCGGCGCAGCCCCCGGAACGCGATCAGGTGGAACAGCGCGTACAGCCGGTCTACCTCCGCGTGGTCCAGGAACCGGCCCACCTGAGCCGGCGTCCACACCATCACGGCGGAAGGCGTCTGCCCGGTCTCCTGCCACCGGGCCACATGCTCATCCGTCCACAGCACGGCTTTCGGCCGCTTGCCCGAGGCCAATTCGACGTGCGCGGCAGGGTTGAACGTCAGGAGCTGCTGGGATATCGCGCTGTTCAGCGCCGCGCGCAGCGTCGCCCGTATCCGCTGCTGGGTCGCCGGCCCCGTAACACGGCGGTACGGCTTCATCTCCGCGAGCTTCGCCCGCTCCGCCGCGAGCCGGGCCGAATCCGCCTCCGGCGGCCGGGACCGCTTTCCCCACGTCGCCCGTATCTGCTGCTCGCGCCGCTCGGCGTTCTCGGCCTCGATCGCCTCGTTCTCATCGGCGATCGCGTCGAACATCTCCACCAGGTGGCCGACGTTCAGCCGGTCCAAAGCCAGGTGCCCGATCCGGGGCTTGAGGTGGACGCGTATATGGGACTCGTAGCCGTTCAGTGTCGTCTTCCGCTTCCGCTTGCCCTCCCACCATTCCTCCAGCCAGTCCCCGACCGTCATGGTGGTGGTGAGGGACTGTCCGGCGCGGAAGCGGCGGCGGGTCTGCTCGAAGTCCGGCAGCGGGGCCTTCTTGTCCTTCGACACCTTCTCCAGCAGGTCCCCGATACGGACTTGCCCGTCCGCGTCGTCGCCGTCCGGGAGCGCCAGCAGGGCGCGGACCTTGTCGAGGTCGTCCTGGGCCTCCTTGGCCGTGGCGTACCCGGCCCGGGAGAACGAGCGGCGTGTGCCGTCCTCGCGGGCGGGCAGCTCCTGGCGGAGGGCGTACACGCCGTGGCGGCGGCTGGAGAGCTGCGGGCACGCCTTGCCGAGCGGCTTACCATCCTCGCTGCGGCAGTAACAACGGCGATACGTCGAACCCTTCATTTCGTTCCTTTATGACTAACAGGTGGCAGGGTTCCGGTCTGGCGAGCTGCGCTAACCCATTTTGCCGCAGTCGAATGTGCTACCCCGAAATGTTCCTGGACGGCCCGAGTCGGCGGTAGGCCGTTGTTTGCAGATTCCAGGTAGATCCTAGCTACCTCATCTAGATGTTCTGGGGTGATGCGGAATCTTTTCCCTCCGCCACGTCTTCCGGGGGCTCGGCGTTCCCCCTGCGTCTGATCGGTTGTTCGATTATAGGCGGTTGAGGAGGCGGTTGCTGGACGCTTTCGCTTCTCGTTGAAAGCAAGGAATTGGGTCATTTCCGAGACTGCGAGAGGCTTCCACTTCTCAGGAGGGAAGCGCTCGATCACATGGCTTATCCATTCCGAGATATCGATTCCAACCCCATACATTTCTCGGATGATTAGGTTGTTCTCGATTACTTCGAAAGTGATTATAAGAGATCTTGCCTCTTCGTCAATGTCTTCGATGCTCTTCCCGTCGAGTAGTTCCGGGAATTGGATTACGACATGGAACATTGCGGGCAGCAGGACGTATCCGAAGCGCTTGAGGTCCGGGTTGGGATCCTCGTCCTTGTCGAAGTCCCATCCTGCTGGCCACGCGGTTGCATGCCAGTCGGGTGGCAGCTCTACCAGTTCACTCACGGGGTCCACCTTGCCCGATCGGCAAGGCATCGGCAAGCGGTGCTTGGTACCTGAAAGGTAAGGCGTAGGTAGCTCAGAGGTAGTAGCTAGTGGTGAACCATCGATGTCCTGGTTGCCTGCCGTTGCCTGCCGTTGCCTGCCGTTGCTTGCCGTTGCCTAGCCACTCTGGCGCCGTGATCGTCTTCGCTGGGTGGCTCCGCGTTGAGCTGCCCGGTGGCGTCGAGTGGGCTGTGGCGTGAATCACGCATCGATAGAAATAGCAGGTCAGACCCGTACTGAGAGGAACGACGAGGAACGAAGAGGAACGTTGAAGAACGTTGAAGAACGTTGAAGAACTTCTAGGGACGCCGAGTGTCGCCGAGTGTCGCCGAGTCTTGGATGTTGGCCTCCATCGTTGCGAGACGGCTAGGTTGCGGCTAAGGTGCGGCGGTATGACCCGAACACATGTACTGCGTCTCGCTCGGGTGCGAGAGGCCCTAGCGAGCGGTGAGGCGCAGCGCCTGCGAGTTGCGGCACAGCTATCCATCGGCGAAGTAGCCCGCGGCTGTGGAGTAGACCAGTCCACCGTCTGGAGATGGGAGCGAGGCATCCGCTCCCCGCGTGGGAAGCCTGCACTCGCCTACTGCGAACTGATCGACTCACTCCGCAAGCAAGCCGCGCCTACGAGCAGCAGGCCAGAGTCGGCATGACCGAGGAATTGCCGACCGCCCTTCGTGCGCTGGCCGACCGGGCCCTGCGGGAGTCAGCGATAACGGCCTCACCTGCCACGCCCGGCAGGCTGACGATCGCCAAGCTGTACGACCAGCCGCCGCTCATGCCGCTCTGGCCCGACTTCGGGCGGGGCATCTGTCAGATGGCCGAGTCCACCACCTACCAACTGGCGGCCCAGGACCGGCTACCCGTTGAAACCGTCCGCCTGGGGCGGAAGCGCTTCGTCCGGACTGCGGACGTCATTGCGTGGCTTCGGCTCCCTCAGAACGACGACGGCGCCGCAGGTGCAACTGCGACGCCATCTGTCGAGCACGTCAACGAATCCACATCCCAGCAGATTGGCCCGTACTCATGACCTATCTTCCCACGTCACCCGGGGTGGCGCCTAGCCAGCCCGTACCTGCCGTGTCGCCGTTCGACGCGATCCGGCGCACCCGCCCGGACGGCACCGAGTACTGGGTCGGCCGCGAGCTGATGCCGCTGCTCGGCTACAGCAAGTGGGCGAACTTCACCGACGCCATCGACCAGGCGCGCAACGTCGTGCTGGCCGAGCAGGGCGAACAGGCTGCTGACCAGGCTTTTTCCCGCTACCGGGAAAAAGTCACGGGCGGCAGGCCGCGAGACGAGTACGAGCTGTCCCGGAACGCCGCGTACCTGACCGCGATGCGGGGCGACTCCCGTAAGGAGGAGATCCGCGCCGCGCTGATCTACTTCGCGGCCAAGACCCGGGAGGCGGAGCTGATGCTGGCGGCCCCGCCGGTCCTCGGTGACCCGCTGGCGGAGATCCAGCGGCAGACCGATCTGACCCGCCAGGCCGTCGCCCTCGCTCTCCAGGAGCGGGCCGCCCGGCAGACCGCCGAGGCCAAGGTCGCCGAACTCACCCCCGCCGCCGAAGCGTGGGAGCAGTTCGCCAACGCCCGCGGGCTGATCCACCCCGCCGTATTCGCCCAGCAGTCCGGTATCCGCCGCCCCAACGGCAAGCCGCTCGGGCAGAACTCCGCGATCAAGGCCCTGCGGGAACTGCGGATCCTCAAGGACGCCCCGGGCACCGACCGGCACAACACCCCGTATCAGGCCCACGCGCACCGGGTGAAGACCGTGCCCGAGTTCCTGGGCGGCGCGCTCCACAACGTGCCGTATGTGCGGCCCCGGCACGCGCACTACCTGCGCGTCAGGCTGCTGGGCCACTTCTACCCGGCGCCCGTCAGCGGCACCGTCCTGTACCTTCCCGCCGGCACCGAGGGGCGCGCCCGATGAAGCCCACCACCACCGCCCCGCCCCCGGCGCTGGCCGACCTGCCGACCGACGGGCCGCTGCCCGTCGCGCTCGCCGAGGCCGCACACCAGGCCCTCGACGGCGCCACCGACCAGCCTGACTCCCGGCCGACCAGCATCCCGCAGATCTTCGCCGCCGAACTCCGACCCGGCCTCGACGGCGGTCCGGTCCCCTGGATCGGCCTCGACCTCAACGACGACGTCGACCTCGACACCCCCGAGCGCACCCGGGCCGCCGCCAAGCAGGCCGCTGTCTTCGCCGCCCGGCTCAATGCCCTCGCCGAGGAGCAGGCCAGGCAGGCACCGACGCCCGGGCTGGTGCAGCTCACCGCCCCCGGTGCCGACAGGGCCCTCCTGGGAGCCGAGCTGTACACCTGGGACGACGGCAACGGGCCCGTCACCACGTTGTCCCTCTACAGCGAGACCGGCGTCGATCTCGACCTAGCCGAAACGGACCAGTTCATCGCTGGCCTGATCAAGTTCATCCCCAAGGTGCAGCGGCTCCGCGACCGCCTCGCCAGCATCGAACAGCCCCAGTCGGCCACCCCGGCCGACACTGCGCCCGTCCTCGCCGCGGTGGCCGCCCTGGTCGAACAGGCCATCCACACCGCCCAAGCCGCCCGACCCGACGCATGGGCCGGGCACGTCCTCGACCAGGTCCACCGCGCCGTCAACCAGGCCGCCGCCCCCCACCGCAGCGCGGCCGGCGGGTGGGACGACCCGCTCAAGGCGTACTCCGACCTCGCGTTCGGCACCGCCGTGGACGCCATGGCCGAAGCCCTGCGCGCCTCCAGCGACCCGACCCAGACCCTCCGCGCCCTGCGGGCCGCGCTGGAGCTGACCGCCGAGGAGGACGCGTGACCACCACGACCCCCGCCACCGTGGGCCCCTACAGCGGGCTGTCCTTCGATGACGTGATGGCCCTGGCCCGCCGCACCCTGGCGGTCACCGAGGCGTCCGGCGCCACCCCCGAGGAGACCGCCGCACTCCGGGACCTGCTGTACCGCGGCCTCGCGTTCCACTTCATGCTGGAGATGGACGACAACGTCGCGCACCCCCTGTTCGTCGCCCTGGACGGGGTGGCCCACGAGATCGCCGACCGCAACCCTCCACAGCCTGGGGACAGCGGACGCCTCGCCGAAGCGGCAGTATGCCTGGCCGGGCGGGCACTGGCCGGTGCTCCGGACCCGCGCGCGGTGTTCCGCACGATCCTCGCCGGGTTGAACGCGGCGGCAGGCCACGAGGAGGACGGCACTCCGCTCGCGCTCGTCTACACCTCCAGCTGCGGCGACAAGCGGCCCGGCTGGCGCACGTCGGGCGACGTGCTGGACCGGCTGCCGTGCGCCCAGCCCTGCCGTCACGACGGCGACCACGCCGACTCCTTCGGCCGCTGCTGGCCCGCCGAGGACAGCGGGACGGACGCATGACCGCCCGGTATGACGCCGCGACGGCCGGGGACCCCACCCCCGGCCGCCCGGCCACGGACACCTACGAGCAGCGCATCGTCGCCGCGTCGCCGCTGACCACCGAGCAGATCGCCGGGGAGGACGCGTGAAGCGCACCGCCTACCAGACCTTCCTCGCCGACCAGACGCTGGCCGCAGCTGCCGAAGCGGCCGCCCTCCCGGGCCAGGTCCCCGTCGCCATCACCACCGTGGACGGCGGACGGTGCACGTGGTGCGACTGCCCCGACGGGCCCGACTCCCCGCACAACCAGCGCGGGTACCAGTGCGGCGGCTGCCCGGCCCCGGCCGCGGTCGTCGTCAGCGTCCACACCGGGCCCGAACTCCGCTACGACTTCCCGGCCTGCGAGCGGCACCAGGCCGACATCGTGGCCGCCGTCGCGTACACCGTAGGAGGCCAGAGGTGAGCAGCACCCCGGACCCGACGTTCCCCTACCCGCAGGTCGGTGTGACCATCACCGTCGCGCTGACCTCCGGCCGGTACGCCACCCAGCGGGACGTCCTGGACCACCTCACCGAGCAGACCCGCCACCTGCCGCCCGGGTGCGAGGTCGACGTGCAGCTCGGGCGGACCGCCCTGCGGGTCGCGGGCAGCGGGCTTCCCCACGCGATCGCCGCCGCGTGCTACCTGGGCGTCAGCCGCGTCACCCTCTCGGTACGCGGGGGCGCCCCTGGGCTCGCCTGGTTGCAGGCGTACGTGCTGCGGTACGTGCGGCTGCTGCGGGAGGACCACGCGCGGATGCTCGCCGAGCGGCCGACCGGCACCGGGTAAACCGGGCCCGCGCGCCCGGGCCCGGACCTGCCACCCCCTGGCGGGTTCGGGCCCGGCGCGCACCACGAACACCCGTCGGCACGACAGAAAGCCACCGTTCGTGAACAGCACCACCGGGCACCCGCCCAACGACTTCGGCCGAGCCTGGCAGCAGGCCCGGCACGCGGCGGCCAGCGCGGCGCGGCGCGGGCTGCACGTCTTCCCCATCGGCCGGGCCAAGCTGCCCGCCATCCGCTCGCCCCACCGTGACGACCCGTCCCGCGCGCGGCCGTGCCGCGGGGAGTGCGGGCGGATCGGGCACGGCGTGCACGACGCCACCACCGACCCCCAGCAGCTCGACGCCCTGTTCGCCGCCGCCCCGCACGCCACCGGGTACGGCATCGCGTGCGGCCGCGGCCACTACCCGCTCCTCGGCGTCGACCTCGACCGCAAGAACGGTCTCGACGGCGTCGCCGCCCTGGCCGCGCTCGCCGAACAGCACGCCTTCACCGTGCCGGACACCATGGTCGTCGCCACCCCGAGCGGGGGGCTGCACCTGTGGTTCACCGGTCCGGCCGGCGCGCCGGTGCGCAACAGCGCCAGCAAGCTCGCCCCCGGCATCGACGTGCGCGGCTACGGCGGATACCTGGTCGGGCCCGGCTCGTGGACCCCGAAGGGCGTGTACCGCGTCGACCAGCTCCGCGACCCGGCCGAACTGTCTGACGGGCTCCTGCGGCTGATGCTGCCCCCGCCGCCCGCGCCCCGCTCGCACCCGGTCGTGCTGCCCGGCCCGCGCCGCGCCCGCCTGCTGGAGAGCCTGGTGGCATTCGTCCTCGCCGCCCCGGACGGGGAGTTGAACAACCGCCTGTACTGGGCGGCCTGCCGCGCCTACGAGACCGGGGCCGACGCCGACGCCGTCGGCCGCGCCCTGGTCGACGCCGCCGTCACGCTCGGCCACCCCGAGCGCGCCGCCGAACGCACCGTGGCCAGCGCCCGCAACGCCCCCGCCCGGAGCTGCGCATGAGCGACGACGCCGACAACGACGCCAACGACATCAACGAGCAGGCCCGGGAGATCCTGGCCCGCAACGGCCTCGACACCGACACCGGGGAGGGCAAGGGCCGCGGGCCTTCGCAGGCGTCCCTGCTGGTGGCGCTGGCCCGGGAGCGGTACGAGCTGTTCATGTCCGAGGACGGCCGGCCCTACGCCGCCAAGGTGGACGGCCCGAACATCGCTCTGCCCCTGCGGGGGAAGGCTGGCCTGCGCTCCCAGATCGCCCGCGAGTACACCGACTCAAGCGGCGGGTCCGTGCCTTCCCAGTCGGCGCTGGCGGACGCCATGACCGTCCTGGAAGGCGATGCGCAGGTGGCCGAGCCCCGCGTCCCGCACCTGCGGGCCGCCCGGTACAAGGACGGCATCGTCATCGACCTGGGCACCCCCGACGGCCGGTGCGTCATCGTCGGTCCCCACGGCTGGGAACGCTCCCCGCGCTCCCCGGTGCTCTTCCGCCGCTCCGGCGCCATGAAGCCCCTGCCCGAGCCCATCCGCGACGGCGATGGCCTGGCGAGACTGCAAGACCTGCTGAACACCGGAGAGGACGGCTTTCGTCTGCTGGTCGCCTGGTTGGTCGCCGCGTTCATCCCCGACCTGCCGCACCCCATCCTCACCTTCCGCGGGGAGCAGGGCACGGGGAAGTCGTACTCGGCGAAGATGGTCATCGGCCTGGTCGACCCCTCCGGGGCGCCGAAGCGCACCGCGCCCCGGGATATCAAGTCCTGGGCCACCCAGGCGTTCAACTCCTGGGCTCTGTGCATCGACAACATCAGCACCGTGCCGGACTGGCTCTCCGACGCGCTGTGCCGGGCGGTGACCGGCGACGGCATCGTGGACCGCGCGCTGTACACCGATGACGACGTGGTGGTGCTGGAGTTCCGCCGCGTCCTGGCGATGACCACCATCGACGCTGGCGCTCTCGCCGGGGACCTGGCCGAACGGCTGATGACCATCGAGCTGCACCTGATCCCCGACAGCAAGCGCCGGGAGGAAGCAGAACTCGACGCGGCCTACGCCGACGCCCACGCG
This sequence comes from Streptomyces sp. B1866, assembly GCF_031932565.1. Classification (NCBI taxonomy): domain Bacteria; kingdom Bacillati; phylum Actinomycetota; class Actinomycetes; order Kitasatosporales; family Streptomycetaceae; genus Streptomyces; species Streptomyces sp. B1866. The sequence continues at coordinate 49,616 of NZ_JAVSCF010000006.1, read as the reverse complement.
GGCATCCTCGCCAGCCTCTTCGACCTCCTCTCCCAGGTCCTCGCCGCACTGCCCGACGTGGAGCTGACCGAGCGCCCGCGCATGGCCGACTTCGCCCGCATCCTCGCCGCGGTCGACCAGGTCAAGGGCTGGTCCACGCTGGAGTCCTACAAGGCCAGCGCCCGCGACGCCGTCGCCGATGTCCTGGACGGCGAACCCTTCGCCCAGGCCGTCACCGCCCTGGTCGACGCCGCCGGCCCGCAGGGCGTCACCCTCACCGCCTCCGAACTGCTGGAGCGCGTGCCCACCCCGGACCGGCTGCCGAAGAAGTGGCCCAAGGACGCCACCCGCGCCGGCGGCCAGCTCAAGCGCCTCGCCCCTGCCCTGCGCACCATCGGCATCGAGGTGGACGACAGCAAGCGCGGGCCCAAGCCGAAGAAGCAGCGCCTGTACACCCTCACCATCACCGAGGAGCGGCGCGCAGCCACCGAAGACCGCCAGGCAGATGACCAGAGTAAAAGGTCGGAACAGCGTCCCCCAGCGTCCCCCCACGACCCGAAAGAGCCTGTGACCAGCGCAAACAGGGGGGACGCTAGCGAACCCCCCGCAGCGTCCCCCCACCCGGCAGGGGGGACGCTGGGGGACGCTGAGGGGGACGCTGGCCACGCCTCAGCGTCCCCCCACCGCACCCCCTCTGACCTGCGGGAACACGACAGGGGGGACGCTGGGACGCTGGGGGACGCTGAAATGCAGCAACTCTCTAATCAGACCCCTCTGTGTACCGGCTGCGGCGAACCGATGACCTGGGTCGAACCCGGCCAGACCACCCACCCCACCTGTTGACCCACGGAGACACCGGCATGCCCGCGAACAGCCACCTCCTCAAGCAGGCCACCGGCGAAGCCTTCGCCGACTGGCTCGACCAGCACGAGATCACGGTCCCCGAAGCCATCGAGGCCGCCGTCGAAAAGGCGTTCACGCGCTGGCTCACCGCCCACACCGACGACCTCGTCACCGCCATCGCCGAGGCCGTCGCTCGGCGACAGCACCCGTAACCACGAAGGAGACCCCGATGCTCACCATCCCCACCGACCTCGACACCTGGCACCCGGCCGACGTCACCGCCTGGCTGACCACCCTCGGCGACGACCCCACCGTCACCGACACCGAGTACGACCAAGCCCAGCAGGCCGCCACCGCCGCCCTGCTCGGCGCCCCCGCGGCCTGACCGCCACCCGGCCGGCCCCGTGGTGCCGGGGCCGGCCGCTCCGACCACCCTGAAGGAGGCCGCGATGGACTGCCAGCTGTGTGAGCGCGAGCAGCGCAGCGACCAGGCCGAGCACTACCTGTGCCCCGGCTGCACGGCCGGTACGGCCAGGCGGTTGGCCCGGATGCCGGGCCTGTACGCCGTCCTGGCCGCCTTCCTCGCCCCCGGCAGGACCCGGCCCGAGCACGGCGGCACACGCCCCGCCGAGGCACCCCTGCCCGTCTCCGAGACCGCCCTGTCGCTCCGCGGCCCCGGCGGGATCGTCGGCGTGCTGGAGGACTGGCGGGCCGCCATGCAGGCCGACCGCGGCTGGGGCCCGCCAGCCGTGGCCGGGACCGCGGAGAACCGCGTCCGGGCCGCCGCGCGCGGCCTGGCGATGAACCTCGACTGGATCGCCCAGCAGTGGCCAGCGGCCGGCGAGTTCGCCGCGGAGATGCGTGAGCTGGAGCGGTCGGTGCTGTCGGTCGTGGACCCGGCGCCGCCCGGCGAGCGGGCGCGCCGGTTGGGGTACTGCCCGGTGGAGACGGTGGAGGGCCGGTGCGGGGCGGTCGTCCTGCTGCGGCCGGGGCAGTCGGCGGCGCGCTGCGAGTGGTGCGGTGGGGAATGGGGGCCGGACCGGTGGCTGGCGCTCGCCCGCGCGCAGGCGGCGGTTACTCCTCCGGCCCCGCAGGCGGGTTCGGCCGTGTCTGCCGTGGCGGACGTGCCGGAAGGTCATCCGTCTCATGCGTGAGCCAGCGCAGGAAGTGGTTGAGGTGGCTGTTCATGTCGGAGCCCACCTCGGCGACGGCGGCCTTGGCCCGCTCGTACAGCTCGGGGCTGTCCGGACGGTAGGTCCGGGCCCGCTTCTTGTGGACTCCTGCTGGCATGGCGCAATGCTCCCACAGTGGATTGCCACGGTCTACGGGACGCGCTACGTTAGTGGAGTGCCACTCGGCGGTTGCTCCACCAACTGCCCTGATGCACAACGGCCGTGACGCAGGGCTCCACCCCCGCGTCACGGCCTGACCGAAGCCCGGCATGCCGGGCGTACTCCCTGACCTAACCAAGGAGTCGGCTGTGGCCGATCTTGCCATGCCCGCGCGCCTCGACGCGCTCCCGCCGACCCGGCGCCTCATCGCCGTCGGCCTCGTCCGCCGCCACGGCGGCCGCATCCTCACCCTCCGCGCCACCGAGGCCGGCGTCACCGGCACCAGCCGCCCCGCGGGGGTGAACCAGTGACCACCGCCGACCTGCCCGAGGCCGTGAAGCTCGCCGACCAGCAGACCGCGCTCACCGCCCTCACCGCGGTCTTCGCCGCGTTCGGGCACCTCCCGGCCGCCAGCATCAGCCTGTCGCCCTACACCCCCCAGCGGATCGACATCGGCTTCCACGACCACGGCTCGCTGGCCCACTTCGAGACGTGGCGCGAGGCGCTGGGCATCCTCCCGGAGGCCGTCAGCTACCGCGAGTTCACGCTGCACGTCTCCCTCAACGCCACCGTCCAGTTCGCCGGGGCCGACGTACGCCTGATCGGCTACGCCACGCCGCTCCCGGACACCGCCGACCAGGCCCCGGCCGCTGACGAGGCCGAGGGGAGCGACCGGTGAGCACCCCCGACCTGCCCGCCGACGTCCGCGAGTTGCTGGCCGCCATCCGCGACGCGCTCCGCCTGCCGTTGCCCGCCACGGCTGACGACGACCGGGTCCACGACGAGCTGCTGTACATCCGGGCCTGGCGTGTGCGGATCACCGCCGACGCCGTCGCAGGCGGCCGTGACGCGGCCAAGGCCGCCGACCAGCTCCGCACGTGGACCGCCGAAACGCCCGTCACCTACACGGCCGCGACGCCCCTCAGCTCCACCCCCACCCAGGACATCGAGGGGAGCGACCGGTGAGCACCCCGACGCCCCGGCCCACGCCGACCGAGCCCCCGGCCACCCCGCAGCCCGGCACCAGCGTGGCCGAGCAGCCGGCCACCGTCGCCGCCTGCGCCGCCGACTACGCAGCCGCCGCCGACATCCGCGCGCGCATGGACCGGCAGGACGCCGCCGCCCGCGCCAAGGCCGGACGGAGGCCCCGATGAGCAGCAACCTGCCCGCCCTCGCCTCCGCCCTGCCGGTAGCCGCCGCGTGGAGCATCCACGGCTGGTGGCTGCGCCGCCGCCTGGCCGCCGCCCGCCGCGACCCGCTGTCGGGCCTGCCCACCCGCGCCGCCTTCCAGCGCGCCGCCCGCCGGCCGCTGGCCCGCCGCCGCCCGGCCGCGGTCGTGCTGGTCGACCTCGACGGCTTCAAGGCCCTCAACGACAGCCACGGGCACGACGCCGGCGACGACGCCATCCGCGCCACCGGGCAGCGGCTGACCGAGTGGACCGACGGGCTCGGCGTGGCGGCCCGGCTGGGCGGGGACGAGTTCGCCGCCGTCATCCAGGTCGATGACGCCGACCAGGTGCGCGGCGAGCTGACCGCCCTGCACCAGTGGCTGACATCCCCGTTCGACCACGACGGCCGGCAGTTGACCGTCGGCGCCTCGATCGGCGCCTACTGGCCGCCCGCCCGTACGGACCTGTCGGCCGCGCTGCGCCGCGCCGACGAGGCGATGTACGCGGCCAAGCGGGCCGGGGGCGGCTGGCGGCTGGCCACCGGCCCCGAGCCCGGCGAGCCGACCGTCAACGGCCGCTGCGCCGGCCGCCCCGGCACCCACTCCTGACCACCCTCGTACCGGGCCCGCCCCACCGCACGCGGGCGGGCGGGCCCGGCGGAAGGACCCCCCTTTGAAGCGCCTCGCCTGGCGTGCCGCGATCACCCTGGTGTCCCTCGCGGCCATCGCCACCACCGGGTGGAGCCTGTACGCCTTCGCCCGCCACTACAACACGCCCCAGCCCGTCGCCGTCGCCGCCGTCGCCGCGTTCGACGGCGCCGCCTACGCCCTGCTGCGCCTGGCCTCCGAGGCATCCGCCGCCGGCCGCTCGGCCGCCGGCGCCCGCCTGGCCGCCCTCGGCATGACCGCCGCGTCGGTCTACCTCAACACCACCCACGCCCGCCTCATCCACGGCGGCGCCCCGGCCGCGGTGTTCTTCGCCGTGCCCACCGCCGCTCTGCTGCTGGTCTCCGAACTCGCCTGGGCCGGCCCCCGAGCCGCCGCCCGCGCGCAGCGCGGCGACCGCCCCTTCCGGCCGCCGGCCTTCGGCGGGTGGGCCTGGCTGCTCGCCCCCGTTCTGGCCGGACAGGGCGTACGGTCCCGCGCCGTCGCCCACATCGAGACCGCGGGCGCGCCCGCCAGCCCGGCCAACGCGCCCGCCCCCTCCCGGCATTCAGCGTCGGAGGTACTGCGGCGCCGCTTCGCCGAGATGGACCCCGCTGATGCGATCCGCATCGCCCATGATGCGCAGCCCGGCCTGACGCCCGCGGAACTCGCCGCGCTGCTGATCACCTACGGCGTCGTCGTGGACGCCGTCCAGGTCGCCCTCGTCCTCAACGGACGCTCCCGGCAGGTCGAGGTCGACCGCGCAGACGACCATGATGCGCCTGACGCGCATCATGATGCGCCGCAGGTCACAGCCCTGCCGCCGGTCACCAAGGCCCAGGCCATCCTCGACGCCGCCGCCCACCTCGGCACCAGCGCGACCGCCGCCGCCATCGTCGCCCGCGTCGAGCGCATCAACCGCATCACCGTGGACGACCGGTACGTACGCACCGTGCTGTCCCGCGCCCGGCAGGCCCGCAGCACCAGCAGCGGCAGCGGCGCCGAGGGCATCGGCCAGGGCGGAGGCGGATACGCGTGACCGTCCTCTCCGTCTGGCTGTGGCCCGCCCTCGCGCTCCTCGGCGCCCTCGGCCTGGTCGCCTGCTCCCGCCGCGAACCCGGCCGCTACCTCCTCCCCGCCGCCCGCACCGTCGCCCTCCTCACGGTCGCCGGCGCGTACGTCGCTTTCCTCTTCCACCGCTGAGGCACCCGCCATGGACCTGCAACCCCTCGCCACCGGCTGGCGCCTGGCCCTGCTGCTCGGCCTCAGCCCCCTCGGCGCCCTGGCCGCCGACACCACCGCCGCCGCGCTCATCCTCGCCGCCGCCCACCAGCGCGACTGGAAAACCGCCGCCACGCTCACCGCCACCACCGCCGCCGGCGCGCTGACCACCGCCCGCCTCACGCACTGAAGGCCCCTGCCATGCCCGATCCCCGCGTCCCCCCGCCGCCCCCGTACGCGCCCACCGTCGGCCGCACCACCTGGTGGACCAACACCCCCACCGGAACCGGGCCGGAACCACGAGCGGAACCGCGCGTCATCGTCCTCGGCACCGCCCCCGTCCCCGCGCCGCCCGGCCGGAACCGGCTGCGGAACCTGCTGGCCGACCACTGGACCTGGCGGCCCACCGCCGCCGCCTGCGCCGTCCCGCCCGGCATCTGGTGGGGCCACCAGGTCCTCCTCGACCCCGAGCTGTCCACGCCCGGCGCGTACGTCATCGCCGCCGTCGCCATCACCATCACGGCCGCGCTCGACGCCGCTCGCGGCTGGTGGCTCACCGCCACCGGCCTCTACACCACCCTCCTCGGCGCCGCGTTCCTGCCCGCCGAACCCCTGATCACCATCACCGTCTACTGGATCACCGGAGTCACCTCATGAACGCCCCCGTCACCGCCGGCGGCATCACTGTCGGCCTCGCCATCCTCGCCTGGCACGGCATGCGCTGGTGGCACGCCAACAAGGGGACCAAGGCCAAGAACTGGCGGGCCCTCATCCCCCTCGGCTACGGCATCGTGCTGGGCATCCTCGGCTCCGCGTGCGCCGGCGGCCTCATCGGCGGCATCTTCAACCGCGTCCGCGCCGCCTCCAACGGCACCGGCGAGAAGGTCCTCAACGGCGCCACCGGCGCCACCAGCGCCACCGCGACCGCCGCCCACCTCCCCGCGCTCACCATGGGCGGCGCCATCCTGGTCGTCCTCGCGTTCACCGCCCTGATCGCCCTGTGGAAGAAGCTCGGCCGCGACGAGATCCGGCAGATCGGCGCCGGCGCGGTCTCCGGCGCCACCCTCGGCACGTCCGCCGGCGTCGCCGGCAGCGGCGCCCTCGCCCTGCTACCGCTGATCAACTCCATCGGCGACTCCCTGCTGAACAGCATCTGATGGCCGACCACCGCCCGCCGGCCCGGCTCGTCACCGGCTCCACCCAGCTCGCCCGCCGCCTCGGTGCGGCCCTCCTCCCCGAGGGCCGCCCCGTCGCGGCCGCCGCCCGCTGCACCGGCGCCGCCCTCGGCACCGTCAGCGTCCTCAACGCCGCCCACCACCAGCCGGGCATCATGTGGGCCGCCGCCGGGGCCTGGCTGATCGCCGCCTGGCGCACCGCCCCAACCCCACCGGCCGCGCCACCTCCGCCCCGGCGCGCGGCGGCCGCGGCCGCGCGCCCGGCCGCCGAGCCGGACACCCGCCGCCAGCCCGACGTCCCCGACGCGCGCCGCCAGCTCGCCCGCGCCGTCCTCCACCTCATCGGCGACCGGCCCGGCATCCACCTCGCCGACCTCTACCCCCGGCTCCTCAACCACCCCGCCGCCGCGCACCTGGACGAGACCCGCCTGCGCGCCGCCCTCCTCGACGCCGGCATCACCATCCACCGCACCCTCCGCCTCCCCGGCGCCGAAGGCCGCTCCGGCATCAAGCACAGCGACCTCGAAGCCCTCCTGCACGGCCCCTCCCCTGACCCACTCTCCGTCCCCTCTCCGCGCCATGGAGACGCAGGTCAAGCCCCGTTGGAGAGCAGTGGAGAGCAGGCCGGAGAGCGACCGGAGAGCACCCCTCCCAAGAGGGGATAGCTGCCACACCCAACCATTGACGAGAGGAACCTGATGACCCGCTGGATCGAAGACCCGTCCCTGGACGCCCCCGACGGACACCACTGGATGCGCCCGGCCCCGGACGACTGCCCGCACTGCCCCTGCCACACCGCCCGCGTCTGCGAGGGCCAGGCATGGGCACAGGCCGCCCGCCCGACCTACCAGGACGGGACCCCCTACACCGAGCCGTGCCCGTGCGAGACCGCAGCACGGTGACCACCTGAACCCGCACCGGGGCCCGCCGCGCGCACCCGCCGCGGCGGGCCCCGGGCGCATCATGGACGACATGCACCACCAGCCCACCACCCCCGCGCCCGTCCTGGCCGACATCTACGCCGCCGCCCTCGCCACCAACACCCGACCCGGCACCCTCCGCGTCTGGCTCCACCGCGGACGACTCACCCACCACGGCCACGATCGCAACGGCCGCACCCTGGTCGACCTCGAAGAACTCCGGAGCCGCCTCGCTGCGAAGGCCGCTTGACCCACCCCGCCACCTGCTGTAACACTTGAGGGGCGTTTAGCGTGCCCAGAAACCGCTAACCACGACCTCCAAGGCCCCGCGCCAACCCGGCTCGGGGCCTTCGCCGTGTCCGCACTCCACCTACCCGAGGACCAACGGACACCAGCCCCCGCGCCCACCACGAGCGCACCCAGCAACCGGAGGCACCACATGCCGGCCTGGACCCTGCACCACGGCGACGCCCTGACCATCCTGCCCACCCTGCCCACCGAATCCATGGACGCCGCGATCACCGACCCGCCCTACAACAGCGGCGGCCTCACCCCCACCCAACGCACCAACGACACCGCCCGCGGCAAGTACGTCACCGGCGACGCCCGCCACGACCTCCCCGACTTCGACGGCGACACCCGCGACCAGCGCGGATACCTCGCCTGGCTGAGCCTGATCCTCAGCGAGTGCTACCGGCTCACCCGCTCCGGCGCCCCGCTCCTGGTCTTCTCCGACTGGCGGCAGGTCCCCGTCACCAGCGACGCCGTACAGGCCGCCGGCTGGACCTGGCGCGGCATCGTCCCCTGGCACAAGCCGATCTCCCGGCCAGCTAAAGGCGGCTTCAAACGAGAGTGCGAATACGTCCTGTGGGCCACCCACGGCCCGGTCGACGCCGCCCGCAACCCCGTCTACCTCCCCGGCCTCTACTCGGCCAGCCAGCCCCGCGGCCGGGACCGGACCCACATCACCCAAAAGCCCGACACGCTGATGGCCGAGCTGGTGAAGGTCTGCGCACCGCAGGGCACCGTACTGGACCCGTTCGCAGGCTCCGGCTCGACCGGCGTCGCCGCCCTGACCTCCGGCCGCTCGTTCGTCGGCATCGAACTGTCCGCGCGCTACGTCACGGCCGCCCAGCAACGCCTGGGCCAGAAGGGCCCCACCACCTGAGCCCTCGCCCCGACTACAGACTGTCGAGGATCTTGGCGCGCCGGTCCTGGTACTCAGCATCGGATATCGCACCGGCCGCACGAAGCTGATCCAACGTCGCCAGACGGCCCGCGATGTCCTGACCCGGGACCGCAGGAGCCGGTACCCCAGCAGGCGCCGGAGCCCCACCCTGCGCGATCAGCATGCGCAACTTGTCCGCCAGCGCCTTCCCGTCCGCCTTCGGAATCTGCTTGATCTCCGCCTTGTTGCCCGAGGCGAACACCGTCAACGTCCCGAACATCATCCCGCCCTGCCACTGGACCGACGAGATCTTCCCGTACGGGAAGTCCTCCAACTGCTGCGACATCACCCCGTGCTTCAAAAAGATCAGCCGCAGGTTCGTCATGGCGATGAGCCCGTTGCCCTTGCCGTAGATGCCCGTGGCGAGCATGTCGACCGTCTCGCCCTCCCACAGCACCTCGGGCAGCTTGTTGATCTCCCTCTTGGACCCAACCGTGTTGCTCAGACGCTCCGCAGCAGCGTCGATGTCAGGCCGGACACTGAACTTCCCCATTCGGACCCCTCGTCACAGACAGACACGCCACGACGCACGGGGCCTGTGTGGGGCCAGGCACAGCCGCGCCGTACGGGCCGAGGCTAGTACCCGCATCCCCCAGCCACACCCCAAACGGCGAAGCAGGGAAGCCCATGCCAGCCCGCCGAGCCCTCCAGGTCTGTCCCACCCCCGGATGCCCCAACCTCACCAAGGCCGGACGCTGCCCCACCTGCCAGGCCGCAGCCACCCACGCGCGCGGCAGCGCACGCGCCAAGGGCTACGACGGTCGATGGGAACGGACCCGCGCCGCCTACCTCCGCGAACACCCCTACTGCGAGTGCGACGACTGCACCACCCTGCCCGAGCTGCTGCGCCCCCGCGCCACCGAGGTCAACCACCGCGACGGCCTCGGACCACACGGCCCCCGCGGCCACGACTGGGCCAACCTCCAGGCCATGACCAAGGCCCACCACTCCCGCCACACCGCACGTGAGCAGCCCGGAGGCTGGAACGACCGGGACCGGTGACGCAGCGTCGCCGGGCGGGGTGGGGGTGGACCCCCTCCGAGGTGGGGCGCCGGAACGCCGGGGAGGGCTCTGGATGGTCCGTCGGGTTCAGAAGGTCCCTCGCTGTCACGCAAGGTGACGGCGCCTGCTGCCGTGCAATGCGGCGACGGAGGAGTGATCGAGATGCCCCGTGGTGGTGCCCGCTCCCGGTCCGGACCGGCGCCGGACCCGAACGCTCTGCGGCGTGAGCGGCCGAGCGACAAGGCCGGTTGGACGCTGCTGCCGGCCGCTGGCCGTCCGGGTCCTCCTCCGGACTGGCCGCTGACCGAGCCGTCGGTGCGGGAGTTCGATCTGTGGCGGGCGGTCTGGGCGAAGCCGCAGGCGGTGATGTGGGAGGCGCTGGGTCAGGAGCTGGAGGTCGCGCTGTTCGTCCGTACGCTGGCGGAGGCGGAGAAGCCGGACGCGAGCACGGAGCGCCGGAAGGTGGCGCGCCAGTACCAGGAGTCGCTGGGGCTGACGGTGTCGGGGATGCTGCGGAACCGGTGGAAGGTGGCTGACGGCGTCCAGGCTGACGAGGCGCCCGGTGATGAGCGGCTGTCCGCCGCCGGGGCGCCGCGGCGGCGGTCGGCGCGGGACCGGATGAAGGTCGTGCCGTTCGAGCGGCCGAGCCATGGCGACGAAGGCGCCTGACTCGGCGGCCGGGTTCGTTGTCGACTTCCCCACGCTGTGGGTGGTGCCGGACTGGATCGAGGCGCACTGCCCGGTGCCGGACGGGTTCCGCGCGGGTGAGGATCTGGAGCTGTACCCGTGGCAGCTGTGGTGCACGGTCAACCACTACCGGGTCAAGCCGACCGCGACGCTCGGGCAGCTGGCGCTGGCGTTCCACTACCGGCGTTCGCAGGTGGTGGCGCCGCAGAAGACCGGCAAGGGCCCGTGGAGCGCGACGATTGTGCTGGCCGAGGCTGCGGGCCCGGCGGTGTTCGCGGGGTGGGCGCGCGGCGGTGAGCGGTACCGGTGCGCGGATCACGGGTGCGGCTGCGGCTGGTGGTACGCGTACGAGCGGGGCGAGCCGATGGGCATACCGTGGCCGACGCCGTTGATCCAGTTGACGGCGACGTCCGAGGACCAGGTCGCCAACGTGTACAGGCCGCTTCAGAACATGGTGAAGCGCGGCCCGCTGTCGGAGTTCCTGCGCGTGGGCGAGGAGTTCACGCGCATCGGCGACGATGGGCGTATCGACGTGGTGACGTCCTCGGCGCTGTCCCGCCTGGGTAACCCGATCAACTTCGCGATGCAGGACGAGACGGGCCTGTACACCACGGCGAACAAGCTGCGCCGCGTGGCAGAGACGCAGCGCCGTGGTGCGGCCGGTATGCAAGGTCGCTCGATGGAGACGACGAACGCCTGGGATCCCTCGGAGGATTCGGTGGCGCAGCGCACCAGCGAGTCGAAGGCGTCGGACATCTTCCGGTACCACCCGCAGGCGCCCAAGACGCTGTCCTACGGCAACAAGCGGGACCGCAGGAAGATCCACGCCATCGTCTACGCCGGGTCGGCGCACGTGGACCTGGACGCGATCGAGGCGGAGGCCGCCGAGATCATGGAGAAGGACCCGGCGCAGGCCGAACGGTTCTTCGGCAACCGGTGCGTTGCCGGGTCGGCGGGTTGGCTCGACGGGGCCAAGTGGGCGGCCAAGGCCAAGCCGCGGCGGGTACGGCCGATGACCCGGATCGTGCTCGGGTTCGACGGCTCGGACATGGACGACTGGACCGCGATCAGGGCCGAGACGATGGACGGCTACCAGTTCACCCCGGTGTACGGGGCGAACGACGAGCCGACGATCTGGAACCCGGCGGACTACGGCGGGCAGGTGCCGCGAGCGGAGGTGCGCGCGGCGATGGACCAGCTGATGCGCCGGTACGACGTGGTGCGGCTGTACGCGGACCCGCCGTACTGGGACACCGAGGTGGACGAGTGGGTGGACCTGTACGGGGAGGAACGGGTCATCCGCTGGTACACCCGCCGCATGGTGCAGATGCACGCCGCGGCGGAGCGGCTGAAGACCGACGTGGTGAAGCGCAACAGCGGCGGCGACTCCCGGGCGGCGGCGTTCACGCACGACGGGTGCCCGCTGGCCGAGGCACACATCGCCAACACCCGGCAGGCCGAGCGGCCCTCGGGCCTGTACGTGCTGCGCAAGGCGTCTCCGGCCCAGAAGATCGACGTCGCTGTGGCGAGTGTGTTGGCGCATGAGGCGCTGGGCGATGTGATCGCGGCCGGGCTGGCCGAGCGGGAAGAGTCGTTTTTCTACTCCGCGTGAGGGGGTGGCCCGGGTGGCCGAGCTGGCCCAGGCCCTGCACCTGGTCGCGCTGCTGGAGTCGGAGCTGATCCGTCGGCGTGGGGAGATCGACCGGAACAACGACTACTACCGGGGCAAGCAGCGGCTGCACTTCGCGTCGGAGGAGTTCGCGAAGTTCCACGGGGACCGCTACCGGGATTTCTCGGATAACTGGGTGCAGGTGGTGGCCGACAGCCCGGTGGAGCGGCTGACGGTGACCGGGTTCCAGGCGGCCGGGGAGGAGCGGGCCGACGCGGACCTGTGGGAGGTGTGGCAGGTCAACGGCCTGGACGCCGACTCGCAGCTGGGGTTTCTCGGCGCGGTGAACTCCGCGCGGTCGTTCGTGCTGGTGTGGGGGGACCCGGACGACCCGGACATGCCGGTGGTGACGTTCGAGGACGCCAGTCAGTGCGTCGTGGTGTACGAGCCCGGATCGCGGCGCCGGCGGCGGGCCGGGCTGAAGCGCTGGCAGGACGGGAACCGCGACTTCGCCACCCTGTACCTGCCCGGGGAGATGTGGAAGTTCGAGCGGCCGCTGGCCCGGCAGGACAAGTCGCCGCAGATGGCGGAGGTGGATGAGGAGCTTCGTACGTGGGTGCCGCGGGACATGGGCGGTGTGGAGCCGAACCCGCAGCCCAACCCCATGGGGGTGGTGCCGCTGGTGGAGCTGCCGAACAAGCCGATGCTGGTGGAGGACCCCATCAGCGACGTGTCGGGCGTGGTGGCGATGCAGGATGCCATCAATCTGGTCTGGGCGATGCTGTTCACCGCCACGGACTACGCGTCGTTCCCGCAGCGGGTGGTGCTCGGCGCTGAGCGTCCGATGATCCCCAAGCTGAACAGCGCTGGGGAGATCGTCGGCAAACAGCCGGTCGACTTGCAGAAGTTCGCTGTGGAGCGGGTGCTGTGGATCACCGGCAAGGACGCCAAGCTCGCCGAGTGGCAGGCGGCGAACCTGGCCGCGTACACCGGGATCATCGAGGTGGCGGTGGGGCACCTGGCCGCGCAGACGCGCACGCCGCAGCACTACCTGATCGGGAAGATGGCCAACCTGTCCGGGGATGCGCTGCTGGCGGCGGAGACCGGGCTGGTCAAGCGGGTGGACGAGAAGAAGCTGTGGTTCGGCCAGGGCCTGCGGGAGGTGGCCCGGCTGATCGCGCTGGCGCGCGGGCAGGACGCGAAGGCGCGCGCGTTGCGGTCGGGTCAGGTGCTGTGGGCGGACTCCGAGTCGCGCAGCCATGCGCAGCTCGCCGACGCGCTGGTGAAGCTGAAGGACATCGGGTTCCCGTTCGAGTGGCTGGCGCTGCGGTACGGGCTGACGCCGACGGAGGTGGCCGACGTGGTGGCGATGCGGGAGCGGGAGGCGGCGGCCGACCCGGTCGGCGAGCTGACCCGGATGATGGCCCGGCAGCCCGAGCCCCCGGCGCCCGAGGAGCGGGAGGTTGCGACGTGAGTCCGTCGCCGGAGGCCGAGCGGCACCAGCGCGAGCGCGCGCGCCTGGCGGCCGCGGCCGCGCGCGCGGCGGGCGAGGCGTGGCGGCGGGTGGACACCGCGGACGTGCGCGGCACGTGGGCCGCGCAGCTGCCCGGTGTGCTCGGCCAGGTGGCCGCCGCCCAGCTCACCGCCGCGCGGCAGGCCGAACCGTACCTGCACGTGGTGCTGGGTGAGGAGGGCGAGGAGGGCCGGGCGGCGTCGGACCGGCTGGTGCCCGGGTCGCTGGCCGGTGTCGCGCCGGACGGCCGGCCGCTGCTGGACCTGCTGATGTACCCGGTGTGGTCGACGCTGGCCGCCGTACGCCGGGGCCTGTCGCTGGCGGTCGCCTGGGCCAGCGGCGCGGCGTTGGTGGATCTGCTGGTGCGTACGGTCGTGGCCGACACCGGCCGGGCCGCCGACCTGGTCGGGATGATCGTACGGCCGGCGGTCACCGGCTACGTGCGGGTGGTGGAGCTGCCCGCGTGCGCGCGGTGCATCATCCTCGCGGGCGCCTACGGGCTGCGTACGGCGTTTGAGCGGCATCCGCGGTGCGACTGCACCATGGAGCCGGTCACCGCCGGGCACCGGCCGACCAGCATCGACGCGAACGACGTGTACGACCGCATGACCGACGCCCAGCGGACCCGGGCGTTCGGCCGGGCCGGCGTGCAGGCCATCGACGCGGGGGCGGACTTCGCGCAGGTGGTCAACGCCCGTCGGGGCATGACCACCGCGACCGCGTACGGTCGCCGTCTCCAGACCACCACCGAGGGCGTCACCCGGCGCGGCATCGCCGGCAATCGGCTGCGGAACTTCGCCCCGGCCCCGGCCGCGGGGCGCCGGGTGACCGCGTCCCGTACGCCGCGGCTGATGCCGGAGGAGATCTACCGGATCGCCGACGACCGCGAGCACGCCGTCCGGCTGCTGCGCCGCTACGGCTACATCCTCTGACCGCGCGCACCGCGCGGCCCGCCCCCTTTCTTCACCCGCAACGGGAGAGACATCATGCGCACCACGCTGCCCGTACACCCGCTCACCGGCGCCCGTGCGCTGGGCTGGCGCAGGGCCCGCCCCGGCGAGGACCCGGACGGCCTGTACCCGATCTGGCCCATCCTCGGCGGCGCCCCGGACGACGACGACCCGGACACCGATCCCGGGAGCCCCGAGGACGACGACGCGGACGAGGACCAGGGCGACGACCCGGAGGGCGGCGGCGGGCCGGACCAGGGCGACGACGACGCGGACCCGGAGGGCGCCGACCAGCTCGGCGACAAGGGCAAGCGGGCCCTGGCCTCCATGAAGGGGAAGTGGCGGGCGGAGCGCTCCAAGAGGCAGGAGCTGGAGGCCCAGCTCGCGCAGAAGACCGGCGACGAGACCGAGCAGCAGCGCGTCGCCGCCGAGCGGGCCGCGCTCGCCAAGGCGAACGCGAGGATCCTGCGAGCGGAGATCCGCGCTGCCGCGAAGGGACGCCTGGCTGACCCGCGCGACGCCCTCACGTTCCTTGACCTCGACCAGTTCGAGGTCGGCGAGAACGGCGAGATCGACGAGGACGAGATCGCCGACGCGATCGAGGACCTGATCAAGAACAAGCCCTACCTGGCAGCCGCAACGGCCAAGAGGTTCCAGGGCTCCGGCGACGGCGGGGCGGCGCGCAAGACGTCCCGGCCCAAGCAGCTCAGCCGAGCAGACCTGAAATCCATGAGCCCCGAGGAGATCGAGAAAGCTCGCGAGGCGGGACAGCTCGATGACCTCATGGGCGGCAGATAACCAGGAGGTACCCCCATGTCCGTGCGGAACTTCGTTCCCGAGATCTGGAGTTCGCGGCTGCTGGTCGCGCTCCGCAAGGCCCTGGTCTACGCCGGGCCGACCGTGGTGAACCGCGACTGGGAGGGCGACATCAGCGAGGCGGGCGACACCGTGCGCATCACCAGCGTGTCGCGGCCGGCGATCGGCACCTACGTGCCCGGCTCCACCGTCATCACCCCGGAGAAGCTGACCACCGGCCAGCGCACCCTCGTGGTGGACCAGTCGAAGTACTGGGCCTTCAGCGTGGATGACGTGGACGCGCGGCAGGCCAGGGCGAACCTGATCCCGCAGGCGATGAGCGAGGCCGCGTACAGCCTGGCCGACACCGTCGACCAGTACGTCGCCGGCCTCTACACCCAGATCCAGGCGGCGAACTTCCTGAACGTCGTCGGTTCGCCGATCGACACCTTCACCACCCCGACCGACGCCTACGACGACGTCCTGGTCCCGCTGCGCACCAAGCTGACCAAGGCCAGCGTCCCCACCACGGGCCGTTACTGCATCGTGTCCCCGGAGTTCATGGCGTCGCTGCTGCGGGACGACCGGTTCGTGAAGGTCGACGCGTCGGGCACCTCGGAGGGCCTGCGCGGCGGCATGGTCGGCCGGGCGGCCGGATTCGACATCTACGAGTCCAACAACGTGCCGAACCCGACCGGGGACACGCAGGTCATCACCGCCGGCACGAACGCGGCGATCACGTTCGCCGAGCAGATCAACAAGACCGAGGCGTACCGGCCGGAGAACAGCTTCAGCGACGCCGTGAAGGGCCTGGCGCTGTACGGCGCGAAGGTCGTGCGCCCGGACTGCCTGGCCGCCGCGTTCATCAACCCGGCCTGACCGAGAGGAGAGACCAACGCCATGGCGACCACGCAGCTCAGCTACGCCAACCTGGTCCCCAACGGGAACCTCGCCCAGCCCGCCGGCACCACGCTCGTTGCCGCGCCGACGAACAACATGCAGCTCGCCAACGCCTTCCCGGAGCTGACGCTGTTCCGCGTCACGAACTCCGACGCCGGCAACGCCATCACCATCACGGTGAAGGCGGGCGACTACCCGCCCGCCCTGGCCAGCGGACAGGGCGACCTCGCGGTCACCGTGGCCGCATCCGGCGTGCAGCTCATCGGCCCGTTGGAGTCCGGCCGGTTCGTCCAGAACGACGGCTCGCTGATGATCGAGTCGAGCGCGACGACCGGCACGATCACCGCGCTGAAGATCCCGAGGAACACCTGATGGCCGAGACGATTCACGTGCTGGGCGAGGGCGGCATGGTCTTCCCCATGGACCTGCCCTTGCCGGAAGCCATCGCGGACCGCCTGGCGGCCGGACAGCTGCGCCGGGTCAACCCGGACGGCACCCCCTACACCGACCCCGCCACGGCCGCCCCCGCGCCTGCGCCTGTGGGCGGGGGCGCGCTCACGCGGGGCGAGACGCCCCGGCCGGGCAAGAACGCGGCGAAGTCGGAGTGGGTCGCCTGGGCGGTCGCCGTGCACGGCCTGGACATGGGCGAGGCCGACGGCATGACCAAGCAGGCCCTGGCCGGCCTGCCCGAGGACCCGCCCTCGCGCGCGGCGCCCACGGCCGGGCGCCCGGACGAGGACGCGCCGAAGGCGGAGTGGATCGCCCACGTCGTCTCGCTCGGCCTGCTGTCGGCCGAGGACGCGGCGAACTACACCCGCCAGGACCTGATCGACATGGCGAGCTGAACGGGAGGCCACCGTGGCACTACCGCCTCTGGCGACGGTGGCCGACTGCACCGCCCGCGGCCTGACCGTCGAGGCGTCCGAGACCGCGGTCATGGGCGTCTACCTCGACGTGGCGTCCACGGCCGTACGCGAGGCCGCCGGGGCCCCGATCAGCCAGACGACCAGCACGGTCGCCTTGGAGGGTCCGGACGGCAGTCTGTGGCTGGATCTGCCGGGGCCGCCGGTCACCGCGGTCGCCACGGTCGCGATCGACGGCCAGGCGGTCACCGACTGGCGGCTGCGGTCGGGCCGCCTGTGGCGGGCGGCCGGATGGTCGCCGTCGTGCGAGCCGTCGGAGGTGGAGATCACCTACACCCACGGCCTGCCGTCGGTGCCGGCCGACATCGTGGACCTGGTGTGCCGGATCGCCGCCGCGGCACTGCTGGCCTACCGGGCCGAGCCCGACGGCACCGGGCTGGCCGCGCGGGACGTGCGCGCGGAGCGGATCGGCGACTACTCCGTCACCTACGGGGACGACGGGCGGATCACCGAACTGGAGCTGCCCGAGTACCTGCGCGAGCGGCTGGCCGCCCGCTTCGGCGGGGGCGTGGCCGTGGTGGAGTCGCGGTGAGCCGTATCGGGCACCTGCTGAACACCACCGTCCCCGTCTGGCGAGAGACGACCGTGGACGACGGGGGCGGCGGCCACGCGACCACCTGGGTCCACATCGCCACCGCCCGTTCCCGCCGCTCCCAGCCCAGCGCGCGGGAGCGGCAGGCCGCCGACCAGTCCGGCGCCGAGCTGGCCGAGACCTGGTACTTCGCACCGGGGACGGACGTGCGCCGCCGGGATGAGCTGCGGCCGTCTGGCCGGGTGCTGAGGGTCATCGCTGTGTTCGAGCCGTCGGTGCCTGGCACCTACCTGCGGGCGGACTGCGCCGCCCACCAGCCCACCCCCGGAACCTGAAGGAGAACCATGGCCGTCCTGTCCGCGCAACGCCTGCCCCTGTCCGGGCTCCAACCCACCTACGCCGCAGCCGCATCCGGCGGCGACCAGGCCCCGGTCGGCGAGAAGCTGTTCCTCCACGTGCGCAACGGCGGCGGCAGCAGCATCACCGTCACCGTGGCCACCCCCGGCACCGTCGGCGACCTGGCCGTGGCCGACGCCGCCCAGACCATCCCCGCGGCCGGCGCCGCGTTCATCCCCCTCACCTCCACGTTCCGGGACCCGATGACCGGGCGCGCGGCGATCACCTACAGCGGCGTGACCACGGTGACCGTGGCCGTCCTGCAACTTCCCTGACAGGAGGCCGCGATGGCGAGCCGTGCCCGACTGGACGGCCTGGCCCGCGCGCTGCGCGCGGTCGGGCAGATCCCGGAGGCGATGCGCGAGGCCCGCGCGGAGACCCTGCACGAGTGGGCCGAGGAGACCCGCACCGGCGCCGAGGAACGCGCCCCGCAGCGGACCGGCGCCCTGGACAACGCGCTCGACCACGACGTGGACGAGCAGTACGGGCGCGCCGAGGTCGGCGTGTGGGACCCGGAGGTCCTGGAGTACGCGCTGTACGTGGAGAAGGGCACGTCCAGCATGGACGCCCAGCCCTACCTGCTGCCCGCGTTCGAGGCCGCCCGCCCGGCCGTGACCCGCACCTACCGGGCCGCCGTCCGCCGCCGCCTGCGAGAGGCCGGAGACGGCGGGTGAGCACGGCCCTGTGGCCCCTCCAGCGCGCCGTCTACACCGCGCTCACCGGCGACACCACGCTGATGAGCCTGGTGACCGGGGTGTTCGATGAGGTGCCCGAGAACCAGGCCGCCCCGTACGTGACCCTCGGCCCGGTCACCGAGCAGACGGACGACGCACACAACCAGCGCGGCCTGGCCGCCACCGTGCAACTGGACGTCTGGTCCCGCTACCGCGGCTGGCGGGAGGCCGCCGGCATCCTCGACGCCCTCGACACCGTCCTGGACCGGCGGCCGCTGGCGGTGGACGGCTGGCGGGACGTGTCCGTCGCCCACCAGCAGCACACCGAGCTGCGCGACCCGGACCCCGAGATCCGGCACATCACCGCCACCTACCGCGTGTGGCTGACCAAGGCATGAAGGAGGCAGGCCCATGGCCGGACTCGACGCGTTCGGAACCCAGCTCCAGCGCAGCGACATGGCGACCCCCACGGCGACGTTCACCGCGATCGCCAACGTCACCAGCATCACCCCGCCCGCGCTCGCCCGCGAAACCCTCGACACGACCACGCACGGCTCCCCGGACGGCTGGCGCGAGTACATCGGCGGCCTGAAGGACGGCGGCGAGGTCAGCATCGACATCAACTACGACCCGCGCCTGCACGACCAGCTCGCAGCCGACTTCGGCGACGCCAACCCGCGGGACTACAAGGTGGTCTGGCCCGGGACGCTCGGGTCCTGGTCCTTCGCCGCGGTGATGACCGGGTTCCAGCCCTCCGCCCCGCACGACGACAAGCTGTCCGCCACGGTCACCTTCCAGGTGTCCGGCGAGCCCACCCTCACCCCCGGGAGCTGACGATGACCGCCTACCTGTCCGCCGAGCAGATCCTGGGCTCGGCCGACCTCGCCTACGAGGATGTGCCCGTACCCGAGTGGGGCGGCACCGTGCGCGTCCGCGAACTGCCCGGGACGGAGCGGGACAAGTTCGAGGCCCAGTTCGTCGGCAAGGACGGCCGGTCCGTCCGGGCCGAGGGCCTGGAAGGCTTCCGCGCCCGGCTCGCCGCCGCCGCCATCGTGGACGCCGACGGCCGGCCTGTCTTCCGCTCGGCGGCCGAGATCAAACGGCTCGGCGAGAAGTCCGCGACGGCGTTGCAGCGGGTGTGCGACGTGGCCATGCGCCTGTCGAAGCTCGGCGCGGCGGACGTGGCGGAGCTGACGGGAAACTGAGAGCCCGGCCAGAGCGGGTGTTCTACTTCCGCCTGGCCGGGCATCTGGGCTGCACCGTCGCCGAGCTGCTGGCCCGTACCAGCTCGGCGGAGCTGACGGAGTGGATGGTTTATGAGCGGCTGACCGGCCCGCTCGGCGGCCGCCGCGGCGACGTCCAGGCCGCGATCGTCGCGGCCACCGTCGCCAACGCCCAGCGCGCGCGGGGCCGGGCGCTGCGGCCGGAGGACTTCCTGCCGGTGTGGGACAAGCCCCGGGCGATGACGCCCGAGGAGATGTGGGCCGCCGCCATGCAGGCGAACGCGGCCCTGGGCGGCACCGTCCGCCCGGCACCGGCAACTGAATAGCGCGCCGCCCGGCGAGCCGGGGAAGGTGGTGACCAGCTGTGTCCACCCTCGCGTCGATGACCGTCCGGCTGGGCATCGACACCGACCGGCTGCGCGCTGGCGCCGCGCGCGCCCGCGGCATCCTCACCGGCCTCGGCAAGGCCGCGGCCGGCCTGGGCATCGGCGCGCCCGCGGCTGCCGCGACCACGGCGGCGGTCGGCGGCATGGCGGCCGCGTTCGCCTCGGCCGGTATCGCGGCCAAGGCGTTCCAGCTCGCCGCGGGCCCGCAGCTCAAGGCGGTCAGCGAGGTGGCCGACCTGGCGGCCGAGGCGCAGAAGGCCGCGGCCGAGGGCGCAGAGGACGCCGCGGACAAGCAGAAGGCGTACGAGGCCGCCCTCAAGCGGCTGCCGCCCGCGACCCGCGCGACGGCCAAGGAGTTCGTCGGCCTCAAGGGCGACTTCCAGAAGTGGTCCGACAGCCTGTCCGGCACCACGATGCCGGTCTTCACCAAGGGCCTTCAGCTGCTGCGCTCCCTGCTGCCCGCGCTGACGCCGCTGGTGAAGGCCGCCGCGGGCGCCCTCGATGACTTCCTGGACGGCGTCCAGGACAGCGTCGACAAGGGCAGCGTCACCGACTTCGCCGAGGACCTGGCCGGGTCGGCCGAGAAGAACCTCGGCAGCTTCCTGCGGTCACTGCGCAACGTCGTCACCGGCTTCGGCGGCATCATCCGCGCGTTCCTGCCGCTGAGCGACAACATGTCCGGCGGCATCGAGGAGTCGACCGCCGCCTTCGCCCGGTGGGGCCAGGGGCTGGAGGGGTCCCGGGGCTTCGAGCAGTTCCTCGACATCGCCCGCGAGGGCGCCAAGACCCTGGGCACCCTCGGCAGTGCGGCCGTCGAGCTGCTGGTAGCCCTCGCGCCCGTCATCGGAGTGACCTCCCAGCTGGTCCTGTGGTTCGCGCGCCTCATCAACAACACCCCGCAGCCGGTATTGCGCGCGCTCGCCGTGACCCTCACCGTGGTAGCGGTCGCCACCCGGCTCTACGCCGCTTACCAGATCGCCGCCACGGTCGCCACGCGCGCGTGGGCCGTCGCGCAGCTGGTGCTGAACGCCGCGTTCTGGACGAGTCCGATCACGTGGATCGTCGCGGGCATCGTCGCGCTGATCGCGGTGATCATCCTGATCGGCACCAAGACCACGTGGTTCCAGACCGCGTGGAACGCCGCTTGGGGCGGCATCAAGCGCGGAACGGACGCGGCGGTCGGCGGCGTCCTCACCGCGGTCGGATGGCTCGCCGCGCTGCCCGGCCGGATTGCGGGCTGGTTCGGCCAGGGCAAGGACTGGGCCGTCCAGAAATGGCAG
Source organism: Streptomyces sp. B1866 (assembly GCF_031932565.1). NCBI lineage: Bacteria > Bacillati > Actinomycetota > Actinomycetes > Kitasatosporales > Streptomycetaceae > Streptomyces > Streptomyces sp. B1866. The sequence goes on along the minus strand of NZ_JAVSCF010000006.1, from coordinate 28,236 downwards.
CAGCTGCTGACCTGGGTGCGCGGCTTCCCCGGGCGGGCGGTCGGCGCGCTGTCCACCCTGGGCGGCCGCCTGGCGTCCACGGTCGGCGACGCCGGCCGGCAGATGGTGTCCGCCGTCCGCTCGAAGATCACCGACGCGGTGAACTGGCTGTCCGGCCTGCCCGGCCGGGCAGCGCGGGCGATCGGTGACCTGGGAGGGCTCCTGTACGGCGCCGGCCGTGCGCTGCTCCAGGGGTTCATTGACGGCATCGTCTCGAAGGTCTCGGACGTGCTCGGCACGGTCGGCAGCGTCGTCGGCCGGGTCAGGGACTTCTTCGGGTTCAGCCCGGCGAAGGTCGGCCCCCTGTCCGGCAAGGGGTGGACGCTCTACAGCGGCCACGCCCTGGCGGAGGACTTCGCCGCGGGCATCACCGCGCGGCAGGACGCGGTGTACGCGGCCGTCAGCGACGCCACGGCGACCGCGGCAGGCGCCATGCCCACCGTCGCCACGCCGCGCGGCGTCGCTGCCGCCGCCTCCGGCCAGGCCCCGGTGCGCGTGCTCTTCGACGTCACCGGCGCGAACGAGGACATGAAGAAGATGGTCCGCAAGATGGTCCGCGTCGACGGCCGTGGCAAGCCGCAAACCGCTTTCGCCCGATAGAAGGAGGTCAGACGCCGTGGCATTCCCCAACACCCCCTTGCCGGTGGCCGTCGAGATCGCGCCCGGCGGCTCCCCGGTCGACATCACCGGCGACGTCCGCGCGCGGGACCGCATCACCATCAGCCGCGGTCGGCCCGACGAGGGCGCACGCGTGGACCCGGGCTCCTGCACGCTGACCCTCAACAACCGGTCCGGCACCTACAGCCCCAGGAACCCCCTGGGGCCCTACTACGGGCAGCTCGGGAGGAACACCCCGCTGCGCGTGTCCGTACGGACCGGGACGCCGTACCTGGACCTGCCCGGCGGCGACGCAGACCGGGCCACGACCCCCGACCACGCGTCGCTGGACATCACCGGTGACATCGACGTGCGGGTCGAGGCCCGGCTCACGGACTGGTCCGCCAACACCCAGGCTGTCGAGCTGGCGGGAAAATGGCAGCAGGGCACCTCCCAGAGGAGCTGGCTGCTGTTCCTGTTCCACGGAACGGTGTGGTTCTACTGGAGTACGGACGGCTCCGCGGAGATCCACCGGTCGGGCACGGCCGCCCTGGCCGTCCCGCCGTCAGGGCGCCTGGCAGTCCGGGCGACCCTCGACGTGAACGACGGGTCCGGGAACAACGTGCTCACCTTCTACACGGCGCCGTCCCTCGGCGGGCCGTGGACGCAGCTGGGCTCCCCGGTCGTCACCGCGGGAGTCACCAGCATTTTCAACTCGACGGCATCGCTCGATGTCGGGGGTGTGCTGAATGCGGGATTCGACAATCCGGTGGGAGCCCTCTACGCATTCGAGCTGAGAAACGGGATCGGCGGCACGCTCGCCGCGGCCCCGGATTTCACCGCGCAGACGGTCGGCGTCGGGTCGTTCACCGACTCGGCGGGCCGGACGTGGACGGTGTCCGGGGCGGCGTCCATCACGAATCGGGTGCGCCGTTTTACCGGCGAGGTCTCCTCGTGGCCCGCCCGGTGGGACGTCTCCGGTCAGGACGTGTACGTGCCCGTCGAGGCCGCGGGCATCCTGCGCCGCCTCGGCCAGGGCGCGAAGCCGCTCGACTCGACGCTGCGGCGGCGGATCGTCAGCCTCGCGCCGCTGGCCTACTGGCCGATGGAGGAGCCGGACGGCGCGACGCAGGCGTACAGCCCTATCGCCGGCGTCCGGCCGCTGACCGCATCCGAGGTGACCTGGGGCCAGGCTGACTCTCTGCCCTCCTCTCAACCGCTGCCCGTCCTGGCCAGCGGCGGCGGCTCCCTGCCGCGCCTGTATGCGCCGATCCCGGCCCCGGTCGGCACTCCGTCGGTGTGGGAGGTCCAGTGGGTGTACAGGCTGGACACGGTCAACACGACCGGGTACACGTTCATGCGGATCGTGTCCACCGGCACCGTCGCCGAGTGGTACATCCAGCAGCGCAACAACCAGACCAGCGTGCTCGGTTACGACACCAACGGCAGCACGGTCGTCAACCAGGCCATCGGCACCGGCACCGAACTGTACGGCCAGTGGGTCCGGCTGCGGTTCACCCTCTCCCAGAGCGGCGGGACCGTGAACTGGGAGATCGCCTGGGCGTGGCCCGGCGCCGGCGCCCAGCTTTCCGGCGGCTCCTACAGCGGCACCACCGGGCGCCCCACAGCGTGCACGTCGCCCCCGGACGGCTTCGCCGCGGCGCTGGACGGGATGGCCATCGGGCACCTGTCCGCCTGGGCCGTCCTGGGCACCGACGCCTACGAGAACGCCGACTCCGCCTGGGCCGGGGAGACCGCGGGTGTGCGCATGCTGCGCCTGGCGTACGAGGAGGGCCTGCCGCTGATGGTCTACGGCGACACCACCGTCCAGGAGCAGGTCGGCGCCCAGCGGCCGGACACGCTGCTGACCCTCGTGGAGGACGCCGCGGCCGCCGACGGCGGCAGCCTGTACGAACGCCGGGACGCCGCCGCGCTGGCCTACCGGGGGCGGGCGACCCTCTACAACCAGCCCGTCGCCCTGGCGCTCGACTATGCCGGTCCTGGGGTGGCGCCGCCGCTGGAGCCCACCGACGACGACCAGCACGTCCGCAACGACATCACCGTCCAGCGGGTCGGCGGCAGCTCGGCGCGCGCGGTACGCACCACCGGCCCGTTGTCGACCGCGCCGCCCCCGGCCGGTGTCGGGACGTACGACGAGCAGGTCACCCTGAACCTGTACTCCGACGACCAGCCCGAGCAACACGCCGCGTGGCGGCTGCACCTGGGCACCTGGGACGAAGCCCGGTATCCCACCGTGCACGTGAACTTGGCCGCTGCCCCGCACCTCATCGACGCCGCGACCGCGGTCGACGTGGGCGACCGGATCACCATCGCCAACCTGCCGTCGTGGCTGCCGCCCGGCGTCGCCGACCTGATCGTGACCGGGTACACCGAGACCATCGGCCCGTACGAGTGGGACATCGTCTACACCTGCATGCCGGCCGGGCCGTGGACCGTTGCCCGCACCAACGCGGACGCGAAGGCGGGCAGCAGTACCAGCACGCTCGCCGCGGGGGTCAGCGCCTCGGCCACCACGCTGAGCGTCGCGGTCACCCCGGGCAGCGCGCTGTGGACCACTGACCCCGCCCAGATGCCGATCTCCATCCTCGTGGGCGGCGAGGAGATGACCGTGACCGGCATCTCGGGCACCAGCAGCCCGCAGACCTTCACCGTGACCCGGGCCGCGAACGGCATCAGCAAGAGCCACAACGTGGACGCGGCCGTACGGCTGGCGCAGCCCGCCGTCGTGGCGCTGTAGGAGAGGAGGTCCTGGTGCCGTACCCGCACTGGCTGGCCGGCGAGGACATCGACGCCGACGGTTTGAACGCGCTGTTCGCCCAGGCTTACAAGACCGCCGACGAATCTTTGAGTAGCAGTACCACATTGCAGAACGACGATCAGCTCGCAGTGCCGGTCGCCGCCAACGCGCTTTACCGGGTGGACCTTTTCCTTATCTACTCATCCGATGTCAGCGCGGATTTCAAATTGGATTTCACCACGCCGTCCGGGTCCACGATGCGGTGGACGCCGCAGGGGCCGGCCCCGTCGGCCAGCGGCACGGACGGCTCGTTGGTGTTCCAGGTCCGTACCGGCAGCGAATCTGCCGTGCTCGGCGGCACCGGCTCCGGTGTCGCGGCGGCGGCCGCCGGGTCGCTGAGCACGGGCGGTACGGCGGGCACGCTACAGGTGCGGTGGGCGCAGAACAGCTCGTCTGTGACCACCACGACCGTGCGCCTGGGCTCCCTGCTCACGCTCCTGCGCGTCAACTGACCGCCGAATCCCGCCCCGCCGCCGTCGGCTGCGGGGCTTTCTGCTGTCCGAAGGAGGCTCACATGCCCGAGCAGACGCCGAGCGTCGGCCGGATCGTCCACTACGTCAGCCATGGCACGCCGGTCCGCGAGGACGGCAGCCAGGCACACCCGCCGGCCTGCCGCGCCGCGATCGTCACCGAGGTGACGTTCGCCGGCGGCACCTGGCACTGGCCGGAGCGTGTGTGATGGCGACCTGTCGCGGTGTGGACGTGTCCGTCCACCAGGTCCCGCAGGACTGGGCCGCCCACAAGCGGACCGGCGTCACCTTCGCCTTCGCCAAGGCCAGCGAGGGCGAGCGCTCGCGGGACCCACGGTTCGACGCGCACATGGCCGGCATCATCAAGTCGCAGCTCGTGCCCGGCGCCTACCACTTCGCGTGGCCGAACCAGGACCCGGCGGCCGAGGCTGCGAACTACATCGGGGCCGTCCGGCCGTACGCCACGAAGCACCCGTTCGTCCACTGGCTCGACCTGGAGCGGTACCCGGACGGCCGGAACTACGCCGGGCGCTCGGCCGGGCAGATCCGGGCGTGGGCGGCGGCGTGGATCGCCGCCGTACGGACCGCGTTCCCCGGCCAGCGGGTCGGGGTGTACACCTCGGCCGATGACCTGGCGGCCGGGCGGGTCCCGGCCGACGTGCCGCTGTGGTTCCCGTCGTACCCGTGGGGCCAGGCCCCGTACAGCCGCGCGGAGGCCGCCGCGCGCCCGCGGCCGTCCGGCCGGTCGCCGCTGTTCTGGCAGTTCACCAGCCAGCCCCTCGACCGCTCAATCTGCTACCTGTCCGCCGCCGAGCTGCGCGCCTGGGCCGCGGGCACCACCACCAAGACCAAGGAGGACGGCATGGCCGTGAGTGACAGCGACGCCGAGAAGATCGCGGCGAAGGTCTGGGACCGCCGGATGGACGACCCGCTGAAGGACGAGCCCGCGTCGGTGCCCGTCGAGAAGGTGCTGCACGGCATGGCGACCCGGCTGAAGCGGGTCGAGGACGCGCTGGCTGCGCTGGTCGCGGCCGCGGGAACGGAGGGCTGATCATGTGGACCGTCGCGTTCTGGAGATCTACCGCCGAGCGGGCCGTACGTACGGCGGCGCAGGCTCTGGTCGCCGCGCTCGGCCTGGACGAGGTGGGCGTGCTGCACGCGGACTGGGGCGACGGCCTGTCGCTCGCCGGCGGCGCCGCGCTGCTGGCCGTCCTGACCGCCGTCGCCACCAGCGGCGGGGCGGAGGGGCCGGGCATCACGGAGACCGTACGGCGGCGACCGTGACGACGCCGCACGCCCCGATCCCGGACGGGTCGGTCATCATCACCCCGACCGAGGTCTACGCCGAAGTCCGGGCTATCCATGACGAGGTCAAATCCGTGTCGGCGAAGCTCGACGCGCTGCCGCTCGGGGACCACGCCGCCCAGCTCGGCGACCACGAGGTCCGGCTGCGCGCGCTGGAGCGGGCCCGCTGGCCGCTGCCGTCGCTGGCCGCGTTGACCGGGCTGGCCGCCTTGGTGCTAACCCTGTACTCGCTCACGAAGTGACCCGCCCCCTCGCCCGGCCGCGCGCCGGGCGAGGGGGCATTCGTGCGTCCGGACGCGGGTGACGCCCTTCATGCACCTTCACGTCGGGCTGCCACAGCGTCGGTGTACCGCTCCTGCGTCAGGTCCTCGTCCTCAATGCCGAGGTCACGCAGGACAGCGCGCACATCGGCGAGCGCGCTCTGCAACTCCCCGCCCTCGTCTTCACCGATCAGCGTTTCCACTTCTAGGAATGTGCCATCGATCTCCGGAACCCGTACCAGCGTGCCGAGCATCTGGCGCCCATAGGCTGTGAAGTCATAATTCCGGCATCGCTTCTCGAATGCGATCACCGGAGAATACCCCAGTCCACGCAGCATCGCGTTAACCGCATCTGGATTGTCCACGATGGTCTCGTGTTCAGATTTCGACCCTGACGCCGCGTCGACCTCTCCGCCCTTGAAGGTCAGCAGCGAGCGCGTCCCATCCGCGCCATGCACGACACGAACCCGAAGCTCCTGACCGAGCCCGGTCAAGCCACCGGACGGGCTGTCGTAGTACGTGTCCTGATACACCTCGGGCCGCCCCGCGCCGAACTCCTCCAGCCGCCTCATCACCAGTTCGGGCGCGCGGACTCGCGCCTTCAACTCGGCTTCGATCACGCCTATTCCTTTCCGTCAGACCGTGCGCTCACTGTCATCGAGCATCGCATCAAACATGCGCCGGAAACCCCTGTACAAGGGACCGTAAGGCGTCTCCATCACTTTGTACGCAGCTGAATCGTGCCCCTCCCACCTCGCATCGAACACCGAGACGAACATGGTCGTGTCAAGGCGGATGATCCGCCATGTGGGCAGCAGCCGGTAGCGGTATACCTGCATCTCGCATACCCCGGACGCCTCCCGCAAACGAGATTCGGCCAGCCGGATACCGGCGGCGAGCGATTCGGCTGACTCTCCGATCTCTGCGGCACGACGGGCCAAGGCCGGTGAGTCCGGGTGCAGGAGAAGCACCCGCACGCGCGGAGGCGCCTGGCTGTCACGGGGGAGCAATGCCCCACGGAGGAGCGAGCGGCTGAGACCGATCAGCCCGAGCCCCCTGACGGCAAGGATGTCGAGATCCTGCGCACTTCGGGCCTGCCGTTGGATCTCCTCGGCGGCGCCGTCCTGTGAGGAGTACACGCGTACCACTTCAGGGAAGGCGGCTAGGTCGAAGGCGGGGCCACCGTCGCTGTCGCTCGCTGGGGCCAGGCCCAGGAGGCGACGCCCATGGTCGGGAATCTTGAGGCCGTCTGCGATGCGTTCGTAGACGTCGAGGCGCGTAACTTCCCGCCGTCCGTTGACGATCTCATTGATGCGGGACTGGGTCATGCCGGTGGCGGTGGCGATGCGGCCCTGGCTGGCGCCAGCGTACTGCTGTGCGTAGCGGAAGATGGCGCCCACGTCGCGGGACTGTAGCGCCTGTCGGACCTCTGTGCGATGCCATGCCCACTCTGGCAGTTCGATGGGGAGAAGCGTTGGCATGGGAAGCTCCGTTCACGGCGACATGGAAAGTCATCTCACCGTGAGATTACCGTTGAGGTATCGGAGCGGGCACCTTGCGTCACCGAAGCTGGCGCGGTGACCAAAGCACACCCTCTGAGCTGGCTCCCTCCTGGCCGCGCGGTCGCGATGCGGCCTGCCGGACAGTCGTGGGATGCCGTAGCCGTTCCCCACCGCATCGGCAACAGCGTGCTGATCGCGCTGGGTGATGCCTCGGGCGCCGTCATCGAGGACCCTGGTACGTCCCACATGTGCTGGCTGGTGCGCCCCGGCTCTACTGCCGGGTGGGAACTCCCCGTCGGCGTGCGGACGTGGGGGGCGTCTGCGCACGTCGCTGTGCCTGGCCCTCAGCGGACGGCCGGACCGTACTGGCGTGTGCCGCCTACGCGCACTAGGCACTTGACCGACCCCGAAGCGCTGTACATGGCCTTGGCCCTGGCGGCCAGTGGCGAGGGTGGCCCGCGAAAGGTGACTGCCTGATGGGTGTCGATCAGCCGCCGATGCCCGAGCTGGGCATCACCCTGGCCCCGGGCATCCCGATACAGCGCACCGTACGCGGCATCGAGGTACCGCTCACCGTCGGCACGGAGACCGGCCGCGTCCACTCCGCCGAGCTGGTCCTGGACATGCAGCAGGCCCGCAGCCTGTACGACGACCTGGGCCAGTTCCTCGGCGAGGACACCGGCACCGAGGCCGGGCGGTGCGCGCGGTGAGCGGCGGCCTGCCCCGGCGCCTCCCGAGCGACGACATCCGCCGCGCCGTCCTCACCACCCCACCCGAAGACGCCTGTTTCGACGCCTTCGCCGCCGCCCCGCTGCCGCTCAGCGACGACCACGAGACGCGGCCTGCGGGGCTGGCGTGGGACGCGATCCGGATCGCCACCCCGGTCGGCGAACGGGCCCTCGGAGTCCTCCGCGAGCGCACCGGCGCCGTCGTCGAGGACCCCGGCGGCGGCCTGCTGTACTGGTTCATCCGCCACGGCGCCGCCGACCAGTGGGGCCCGCTCGGCCGCCTGCGCGTCCTGGGCCACGGCGCCCACGTCGTCATCCCCCGGTTCGGGATCACCACCGGCCCGGCCCCCCACTGGCGCGTGCAGCCCCGCCTGGGCCGCTTCCTCACCCACCCCGACCGCCTGCACACCGCCCTGCACCACGCCATCCGGGACGCGTTCGGCCCGCACCACTGCGCGGGCTGCGGCCGGGAGACGGACGAGCCGATCCCGTTCCACCGCGAGCACACCGCGTGGGGCCCGGGGATGACGCACCGGGTGTGCCTGACCTGCGCCCGGGACTACCTGCGCCCGCAGCAGGCCGAGGCCCTGGTCGAGGAGCACGCCGCCCAGTGCCCGGCCTGTCGGCCGGACCGGCCGGGGTGCCCACGGGGGCGGGTCCTGGGACGGGTGCTGGAAGGCTCGCGGGCCCACCGGTGGGCAGGATGATCGGCCTACCCTTCCTGCCCCTCATACGGCTGACCTGTGCCGCTGGCCGCCGCGCCGAACGCACCCGGCGGGCGCTCCGGCTGGCCCGGCTGGCGGCATGCGCCCCGCCGTCCATGTACCTGGAGCGCTGGCTGGGCATGGACGTGCTCGCGGCGCACGCGCTGCTGCGCGAGGCAGACGAGACCGGGCCCGGGCCGGACGACCCCGACCCCGACTGACCCACGGCTCCCCGGCGGCGGGTGGTGACGGTCCCACCCGTACCGCCGGGGCCGCGGCGGCAGCCCTGTTCCCCCGCGGGCGGCCGCCGCACCGCCCGGCCTGCGCCCACCCCCCGGGCCAGGTCGGGCACCACGAGCGGGGCGGGGTGCGGTGGTCCGGGCTGTGGTGGCCAGACCGCCGCAGCCCGCCCTCGGCACCCGGCTGGGAGGTCTGGGGAGGTCTCCCCGGCCGGGCCACGCCGGCCCCACGGCGCGCCGCGCGCGCCACCCCGCGCTGTCATGGCGACCCGCGGGGCGCGGGCCGAAGGGCCCCGGCACGTACGGCGCGTGCCGGGGCCACCCCCCAGCGGGCGGCCACCGCCGGACACCCCGGCGCACCGCCCAGGCCCGGCCGGACTCCTAGGACAGCACACCGGCCGGGCCCCCAGACGGCCCTCATCCCCGCCACAGGGCGGCGGGGCCGAGGGCCAGGGCCCCGGGCACGTTAGCGGAGCGTGCCCGGGGCCCACCCCGAACGGCCGGACGCTGCCCCACCGCAGCGTCCGGCCAGGCCCAGGGCCGGACTTCCCCGAGCAGCACCCGGCCAGGCCACCCGGTCCGCGTGACAGCGCGACCGCGCTCACGCGCTCCCCGCCCCCGGACGGCGGGGCCGCGGGCCAACCGGCCCCGGGGCACCTACGCCGTGCCCCGGGGCCTCACACCGGCCAGCAGTCCTCCGGCTCGTCCAGCCACGCCCGGTGCTCCCCGTCCACCCCCACCGTCAGACCCAGCCGCGTCACCCCCGGCCTGCCCCGCTCCTCCCACCAGCGGCGGGCAGCGGTGACCTCCTCCCACAGGCTCCGCGGCCCGGCCTGCCCCACAGCGTGCGGCGCGTCCCAGTCCGCGTACCGGCACCACGCGAACGACCCGGCCGCGTCCCACACCTCCGAACGGCCCGTACCCCACGGATCCGCCTCCGCCCACACCTGCCGCGTGAACACACCCGGCAGCCGCAGCCCGATCGCGAACGCCACCGCGTGGCTCTCCTGCGCCGCCTCCGGGCTGATCGCCGACGCCGACCGGCGCACCTCCCCGGCAGGCGCCGGGCGGGCGTCCGGCCGCTGGGAGCGGACCCACATGAACGCCGCGTCCCCCACGAACCGGCCGGACGCGCTCTTGCCGTCCTCGGCGACGACCAGGCGCAGCAGCGCGCCGTTGCAGTACGGGGTGCCGAACGGGACGACGATCACCCCGCCCGGCGCGGTCTGCTCGATCCACGCGCGCGGCACGCGGCGCACGGCGGCGGTCGCGTGCACGCGGTCGTAGGGCGCCCCGTCCGGGTCGCCCAGCATGCCGTCCCCGGTGACCACCCGCGGACGCAGGCCCAGGCCCGCGAGCCGGGCCTGGGCGGCGGCCGCCAGGCGCGGGTCGATCTCGATGGTGGTGACCTGCCGGCCGCCGAGCCGTGCGGCCAGCAGGCCGGCGGTCCACCCGGTGCCGGTGCCGATCTCCAGCACCCGGTGCCCGTCGGCGACGTCGAGCTGGTCGAGCATGGCGGCCACGACGGCCGGCATGGAGTTGGACGAGGTCGGGGTGCCGTCCGGCCCGTCGCGCCCGTCGTCCAGCTGCACGGTGAGCGGGGTGTCGGAGTCGACCAGGTCCTGCCAGCGGTCGGGCTCGGCGTGGCGGTCGATCCACCGGGTGCCGTCGTGGATGCGGCCGGGGGTGAAGCGGGAGCGGGGCGCCGTGGTGAAGGCGCCCCGCCAGCCGTCGGGGACGGCCGTCATTGCCCGCTTCCGGTGTTGGGGGTCGCGGGCGGGATCGGCCGGTTCCACTGGCCGTCGGACTCCTTGGGGGACTGGTTCTGGTCGCCCTCGGCGCCGCCCTGGCCGTCGCCGTGCTCACCCATCGGGTACCTCCGCTGTGTAGGTGCCTGGTGTGCCGTACGAGGGTCGATGCTCGGGCCGGGCGGGGGGCGGGCGGTAGGGCGCACGGCGGCGGGTCAGGGGGCGCGCGCGGGCGGGCCGGTGTCAGTGGCCGGTCGTACGGTGGGGGGCGTTCCTATCCACGCTGCGTGGCTGCTCGCGGAGGACACCGGAGGCCGGGCCCGCGTTGTCGGGTCCGGCCTTCACCGTGCTCGGCGGCTGGCGCTCCTCGGGTGTGAGATCCGGCGTTATAAAACAACGGCCGATCTCACACCCACCTCCCCATGCGCGTGCGGGAGGCCGACCACGGTCATCATGACCGTGGTTACCCAGGGCCCCCGCGCCCGCCCGCGTGCGGCCGTCGTACACCTTCTTCGCGGCGCCGCGGAAATGGTCCACCTCCCGCGCGCGAGCCGCGCCCCCGCAGGCCGACGAGGTGCCGGTATGCCCCGCCGCCAGGGGTCCGCGCCAGTCCCGACCCTTCCCGGCCGCGCCGCCCGGGGCAGCGCGGACGCTCGCCCGGCGACGCCCGGTTGCTGCGGCAGACGGCGTGCGGGACACTGGACATACGCCCTGGTCAGCGTCCCGCTGACCGGGGCGATTGCGTGAGCGATGCGTGAGCGGGCGTCCCGGAGCAGCCCGGATTCGGCGGAGTGAGCCGGAGCGAAATCACTCCCCGATCAGGACAAATGGAGCACGTCGGAGTCTGTCGGAGTGCCCCAGAGTGAAAACCGGAGACTCATAATCCGTCGGCCGTGGGTTCGAGTCCCACCCGCCCCACCAGTAACGTGATCTGACCTGCGGAAACGTCTCTTCAGTGCCCTGAGTCACCTGCTCGGTCCCAACGGAGAGAATCCGCTGCTCACCAGTACTGTCTGAGGTGTCACGGCAGGCATCCGGGCACCCTTGCCAAGGCTCTGGCCTGCGGCGATTCAGAGAGCAAGGTCGACTGTCGTAGGTTACGCAGCGGAGTCGAAAGGCAAGATCCAGGGGACGTGCAGGGGACGCGAGGAAATGGAGCGGGTCCGCAGGAAGCCGGGCGGCCTGACCGTCGGCGCCGTCGCTGTCCGCCTCGCCCCAGTCTGCCGGGCGTCGCTTTCCGGCCCGCTGTTCGGCTTGAGTGTCAAGCGGAGGGAGGGTCGCCAGAGGCTCGGCCTCCGCCTTGCCGGGTATCAGATTCTCTGAGATCATGAGGTCATGAAGACGATGACCGCTACCGAAGCATCACGGAACTTCGCCTCCGTGCTGGACAGCGCGGAACGCGGCGAAACCATCGTAATCACCCGCGGAGGCAAACGCCTGGCCGTGCTCGGCCCGGCGCCCAAAGCCACCGGCCGGGCGGTGAAGGATGCTCTCCTGTCCTGCATCGACACCCTCGACGACGCCTTCGAAGGCGATGTGACGGGCACCCGTGATCTGCTGACCCTGGACGATCCGTGGAGCGACTGATCCTGGACACCGGCGTATTGATCGCGGTCGAGCGCCGGAAAGTCGTCCTCGACCATGTACTCGCGGACGACGACGACCCGGTGATCGCCGCCATCACGGCCGCGGAGTTGCTCCAGGGCGTCGAACTGGCCGACGACACCAACAGGCTTGCCCGCCAGTCGTTCGTCGATGCCATCCTCGCCACGATTCCGGTCGAGGAGTACACCGTGGACATCGCGCGGGCTCATGCGCGACTGCTCGCCCACGTCCGCAGGGCCGGCCAGCCCAGAGGAGCCCACGATCTGATCATCGCGGCAACCGCCCTGACCACCGCACGCACAGTAGTCACCTACGACAAGCGAGCGCGCTTCGACGATCTCCCCGGTGTTCGTGTACTCGGGTGTGACGGGCCCGGGCGAATAGCTGTTGGCAAGTGATCCTCGCCCCACCAAGCGGATAGTGTCGAGACGCCCATGAGCCTCGTCCTCCCGTGCCACCCGGCCGTCCTTCCCGTCCGCGAGTCACCGGGCTACAGTAACCGCTCATGCCGCTTTCCGTCGCGTGGCGAGACGTCGTCACATAGGATTCCCGGGCCACATGACGGCCCTTCAGTATGGAGCATGGATGTCCGCTGTCGACGCTGCCCTGCGGGAAATCGAAGCTCTGTGCAGAGCCGTCAAGCTCGACAAGGCCCAAAGCTTGGCCGATGGGTTGATAGAGGGGCTCCCCGTCCACGATCTGGAGGCGTGGGAGGGCCAGATCCGGGCCGTGTTCACACGTGCCTTCCTCAAGAAGCGCCGGAACGCCCTACTGGCCCGGCTCGACGAGAAGCTGCACGGACCGCCACCCTCTGCGACGCCGGAGCCCGAGGAGTCGGCGCAAGCCGAGCGCGTCGAGGAGGAGTGGCTGGATGAGTCCTTGCGGCCCTACAGGACCTCAGCGACCGGCACATCTTCCAGTGGGCCACCTACTGTCGGAACCGTCTAATACTACAGCCGGACTTCTGCGTCTTCGCAGGTCAGGGAGGCCCCGGGAAGCCGATGGAGCTGACGAGGTGTCAGTCTTGGAAGCTCTCGCGCAGCGCTCACCTGGCGGGATGCCGACGTGCCGCAGGTCGCCGCGTGTGGCTTCGGCGACGGCCGTGGTGCAGTCCGGCTGTAGTACTAACCGCGCCCGGTCCGCTGCCGATGGCGCTCCCGGCTTGCCCCACTTGCAGCGGGCGGCCTGCGTGCGCCGGGCCTGGTTCTCGACGGCGATCACCTCGTTCTCGTAGGCTATCCCGTCGAACATCTGGATGAGGTGGCCAGGTTGAGCCGGTCGAGCCGGTGGTGCCCGGTGGCGGGTTTGGTGTGCACGCGGATGTGCGACCCGGAGCCGTTCCGCGTCGTCCTGCGGATCTTCTTCTTGGACGAGAGCCAGGTATCGAGCCATGCGCCGACCGTGATGCGGGCCGTAAGGGACTGGCCGGAGGCGAAGCGGCGCTTCGTCTCCTCGTAGCCCGGTATGGGTGAGCTGCCCCTAAAGGCTGTCCCGCAATCCCTGGCAGGCTCCCGACGCCGGCTACGGCCACTCGCGGCGTTGGCGAAACGTCCGAACAGAACCACTGTTCGGACGCTCCGCCGCCTTGCGATCGACCGCATCTGACGCCGGTCGCTGATCCACCAGGGATTACGGGACAGCCTTTAGTTTCGTAGAGTCCGCGCCGGCCGCGTGCCACACAAGTCAGCCTCCGACTTTGCCGGGGTGGTCCAACGTAGCCGATGGCGGCTGCGCGCGCATGCGGTGCGTACGGGTGGGCGGGGTGGTCGTCTCTCCGAGAGCGGCCGATCCACGGTTCAATACCGGTGTGGCACGGAAAGTCGTGGGATTCGGCGAGGACGATCTGCGGGCGCTGGCCGGGCCTCGGTCCTTCGAGCGAGGGCTGGGGTATCTGGACGCGGTGAGCGCTCTGGAGGTGGGGGACGGCTCGGTCACCGCCTCGGTGCGCGGTACGGATGTCTATGTGGTGGAGCTCACCCTTGGCGAGGACGACGTGGTCTCGGGGGAGTGCGACTGCCCGTACGGGCAGGAGGGCAACTTCTGCAAGCACTGTGTGGCGGTGGGGCTGACTGTGCTGCGGCGGGCGAAGACGATCCCGCCGCAGCGGGCCGCCGCGCGGGCACGGGCCTCCGGCCTGGACGCGTGGCTGACCGCTCTGTCCCGGGACGAACTCCTGACGCTGGTGCGGGAACAGATCGCCGACGACCGCGGGCTGCGTCGGCGCCTGGAGCTGCGGGCCGCCGCAGCTCGCTCCGACCTCGGCACGGTCCGGGATCGGATCCTGGCGCTGATCGATCCGCGGCCCTTTGCCCGGTACGGGTACATCGAGTACGCCGATGCCCCCGGGTATGCGCAGCAGGTGGCCGAGGCGGCGGGCGCGCTGCGTGCCCTGACCGGCGGCGGGCGGGCAGCCGAGGCGGTCGGTCTGGCTGAGGAGGCGATCCGGGTGCTGGGGGAGGCGTACGAGGCGATCGACGACTCCGACGGTGTGGTGGGGCGGGCCGCCGCAGCGGTGGCCGACGTTCATCTGGAAGCGTGCGGAGCCGCGCGCACCGATCCGGAGCGGCTGGCCGAGTGGCTGGTCGGCCAGGTGCTCGGCGACAGCAACGACGTGCCGGACCTGGACCCGCTCGACTACGCCGAGGTGCTGGGGGCGAGCGGGCTCGCCTGCGTGCGGCAGCTGGCTGCCGAGGCGCGGCGGCGCAGGCCGTCCGGGTGGGCGGAGCGGTACCTGATGGAACGTCTGGTCAGGGCGGAGGGCGACGTCGACGCGCTGGTCGCCCTTTACGCGCAGGACCTCGACCCGTCCGGTGCCACGCATCTGCGCATCGCCGAGGAACTGGAGTCGGCGGGCCGCGCGGATGAGGCGCTCAGGTGGGCGGAGCGGGGGCTTCGGGACTGTGCCGCCGAGACGTACGTCGACGGGCGCCTGGTCGACTACGTGTGTGCCCGTTATGCGAAGGCCGGGCGGCCGGACGACGTGGTCGGGGTGCGCCGGGACCGGTTCGGAGCCGAGCGGTCCCTGGCCGCCTACCGGCACCTGCGCGCTGCGGCCCAGGCGGCGGAGTGCTGGGAGGCCGAGCGCGTCGCCGCGCTGGCAGCTCTGCGGGAGGATGCCCGCCGTGAGCGGGGCCGACGGTACGGCGGGCCGGTGCTGATCGACGTGCTGCTCGACGACGGCGACGTGGACGCCGCCTGGCGCGAGGCCGGCGGCCTCGCCGACGACCGCCAGTGGGAGCGGCTCGCCGACCTCTCGCGCGAGTCGCGCCCGGCCGAGGCGCTCGCGGTCTACCTGCGGCTGGCCGAGCGGCTGAAGGAGCCGACCGGCGAGCGTGCCTACGAGCACCTGGCGCGAGTGCTGGTGGGCGCCCGGGAGTGCCATCGTGTGCTGGGGACGCAGGAGGCGTTCGCCGATCACCTCGTCGGCCTGCGGGTGGAACTGAAACGCCGGCGCAAGCTGATGAGCGTCCTCGACCGGCACAGGCTGTGAAGCGGGCGCGGGAGCGGCGCCGCTCGCCGCGCGCCGGGCGGCGCCGCTCAGTCCCTGACATCGGTCATGCGTACGGGCTGTCGGTCGCGGGCGGTCGTCCCGACGTCGTGGTCGTGGTGCGGCAGTGTCAGTCCCGCCTCTTCCGAGGCGGCGACCAGCAGGTCGACGGGACCCACACCGGTGCTCGCCCTTGGCGGTGAACAGCGTCCTGAACGACGCGCCCGCCGGCGGATGCCGCCGGGGCACGAGGCACGGGGCACCAGGCGCAGAAGGCGTTCGACGTGCGCCTCAGGCGCTTCCGGCCCGCCGCCGAGCGTGGCCGGCCTCCTCCGAGAGCGCGCAGCCGCCGGTAGCGGGCGGTGACCTCCGTAGGTCGCTGTCGACGGTGTCACGCTTCCGGGTGCGGTGACTGTGCGTGAAGCCTCGGGCACGGCTTCGGGCCGGGTCCGGCGTCAGGGACAATGTCACGACGATGACGCCGCAGCCTCCCGAACCCGACCGCACCGAGTCCGCCGAGTCCGCCGGCCGCGCCGCACCGTCCGGCCACGCCTCGTACTCGCCTTTCGCGCACCTCACCGCACCCCACAGCGCCTTCTACCGCGACGTGATGCATGCGTTCCTGACGGCCAAGGAGCGGTTCGCGGTGCATCTGCGGCCCGAGGACGTCCATGCCGCGCTGCCGTCCGAGCACCGCCCCGCCGCCCCGGACGCCGTTGTCAAGGCGCTGGACAGCCTCGTCGGGTGGGGCAATCTGCGGGCGGATCCGGACACCTCCCGGGTCACCGCGGTCGAGGACTTCTACCGCAGGCGCTTCATCTACCAGCTCACCCAGGCCGGCGAGGCCGCGGAACAGGCGCTGTCCGTGTACGACGAGGCGCTGGGGCGGCGCGGCGCGTTGCAGGCGGTGGCGCTGCACGACATCGTCACGCAGCTGCGCGCCCTGCTCGTGATCGCCGCCGAGCACGAGGAAGGCGAACCGGATCCGGCCAAGGCTCACCTGGCGCTGTCCACGCTGACGAACCGGTTCGAGGCGCTGGCGGAGAACGCGCGGGCCTTCATGGGGTCGTTGCAGCGCACCATCGACCTGCACGGCGTCGAGGTCGAGGTGTTCCTCGCCTACAAGGACCGGCTGATCCAGTACCTGGAGCGGTTCATCCAGGACCTGATCACCCTCGGCGGGCGGATCGCCCGGCTCATCGGCGAACTGGAGGAGCGGGGACGGGTCGGCGTGCTGCTGCGGCTGGCGGCGGCGCGGGAGGCGGCCGACGCCGCCCCGGACGAGGCCGAGAGCGCCGAGGCGCGGGCGCGGGCGCGGTGGGCGGCGAAGTGGGCGGGCCTGTCCGCCTGGTTCGTGTCCGCCGACGGCCGCGAGGCCCAGGCCCGGCTGCTGCGCGGTCGCGCCCTCGGCGCCATTCCCCAGCTCCTCGCCGTCGTACGGCAGTTGAACGAGCGGCGGGCCGGGCGTTCGGACCGGTCGGCGGATTTCCGCACCCTGGCCCGCTGGTTCGCCGAAGCCCCCGACGCCGAGGCGCGGCACCGGCTGTGGCGCGCCGCGTTCGGTCTGTACCCCGCCCGGCACCTCACCGTCGACGCCGACACCCTCGCCGACCGCGCGGCCCGCCCGGTGGCCGCGTCCACCCCGTGGGCCGAGGCCGAGCCGCTGCGGATCAGCCCGCACCTGCGCCGCACCGGCAGCTACGAGCGCCGCGGCAAACCCCGCAAGGTGCAGGACCGCACCGAACAGCGGCGACAGCTGGCGGAGATCGCCGCCAAGCAGGCGGAGGAGATCGCCGCCGCCCGCGCCCGGCTCGCGACGGACGGCACCACCCGGCTGTCCGCGCTGGGAGAGTTCGACCCCATGGCCTTCGGCCTGTTCCTGCGGCTGCTCGGCGACGCCCTGGCCACCTGGCGGCCCGGCATGACGACGACCGTCACCACCGGCAACGACGGCACGATGGAGATCCGGCTCACCGCGCTCGACGACGGTACGACGGCCGAGATCCGCACGCCGGGCGGGGTGTTCCGCGGCCCCGACCACCTCGTCGAGATCACCGACCTGACCGCGGGCAACCCCGCACGGAGGGCGCGATGACCACACCCCTGGGCGAGGTGCTGGACGGCCGGCGCACCGCCGACTTCCAGAAAGCCGCACGCGCCCTGCTCAAGGAGCCGCTGCTGCTCGCGCACGGCCCGGACGCCGACGCGTACCGCCTGGTCAGGCAGTACGAGGGCGAGCTGCGCGACTGGTTCGAGCGCAACACCGGCTGGTCGCTGCGGGTGGACGCGGAGGCCGCCCGGCTGCGCAAGACACCCGGCACCCTCGCCGACGCCACCCACCCGGCCCGCGAGGCGTCCCGCGCCGGTGCGCCGTTCACCCGCCGCCGCTATGTGCTGCTGTGCCTGGCGCTCGCCGTACTGGAGCGCGGAGAGGCACAGATCGCGCTCGGCCGTCTCGCCGAACAGGTGGTGCTGGAGGCCGCCGACCCGCACCTGGCCGCGGCAGGGGTCGCGTTCACCCTGGAGCGGCGCGACGAGCGGGGGGACCTCGCCGCCGTCGTACGGCTGCTGCTGCGCCACGGCGTGCTGCGGCGGGTCGCCGGGGACGAGGACGCCTACGTCAGCGGAACGGGAGATGTGCTCTACGACGTCCAGCGCCGCGTCCTGGCCGGACTGCTCGCCGCCCGCCACGGCCCCTCCACGATCACGGCCGACGGCTTCGAGGAGCGGCTGGACCGGCTCACCGCGGAGAGCGCACTGGACAGTGACGAACTGCGCTTCCGGGCGATCCGCCAGAAGCTCACCCGCCGCCTCCTCGACGACCCGGTCCTGTACTACGACGAGCTGACCGACGAGGAACTCGCCTACCTGACCCGCCAGCGCGCCTTTCTCACCGCCCGCGTCGGCGAACTGACCGGCCTGGTGGCGGAGGTACGCGCCGAGGGCATCGCCATGGCCGACCCCCAGGACGACCTGACCGACGTACGGATGCCGGAGCAGGGCACCCACGGGCACGTCACCCTGCTGCTCGCCGAGCACCTCGCGGCGGCGGGCGGCGAGGTGAGCCGCGCGGAACTGGAGCACCGGGTGCGGGAACTCGCCGCCGAGCACGGCGGGTTCTGGTCCAAGAGCGCCAAGCAACCCGGCGCGGAAGGGGAGCTGGTCGAGCAGGCGTTGGCCAAGCTGACCGCGCTCGCCCTGGTCACCCGCACGCCCCGGGGCGTGGCTCCGCTGCCCGCGCTCGCCCGGTACGCGGTCGGCGAGACCGTCGTCGTGGAACCGGGAGTCCGCAGTCCCCGCACCTCTCGACGAAAGGCACCGCAGCCGTGACCGCCCTGCCCCAGCCCTCCCCCGGCCGCTGGCGACCGCTGCGCATCGGCCTGGTCGACCTCTTCTACTACGACACCGAGGAGTTCTGGTTCCGCGACGGCCGGCTGCTGCTGCGCGGCAACAACGGCACCGGCAAGTCCAAGGTCCTCGCCCTGACCCTGCCGTTCCTGCTGGACGGTGACCTGTCCGCGCGCCGGGTGGAGCCGGACGCCGACCCGAACAAGCGCATGGAGTGGAACCTGCTGCTCGGCGGAGAGCACCCGCATTCCGAACGGCTCGGCTACACCTGGATCGAGTTCGGCCGCGTCGACGCCGGCACCGGGCAGGCTCACTTCCGCACGCTCGCCTGCGGGCTGAAGGCGGTCGCGGGCCGCGGCATCGCCCGTCACTGGTACGCCGTCACCGACCAGCGCATCGGCGAGGAGCTGCGCCTGCTGGACGCCACCAGCACCGCGCTGTCCCGGGACCGGCTCGCGGACGCGGTCGCCGGACGCGGCATGGTGTACGACACGGCCACCGCGTACCGCAGAGCGGTCGACGAGGCGCTGTTCGGCCTCGGCGAGCGGCGCTACGCCGCCCTGGTCGACCTGCTCGTCCAGCTGCGCCAGCCGCAGTTGTCGAAACGGCCCAACGAGACCGCACTGTCCCGGGCGCTGACCGAAGCCCTGCCCCCGATGGACCAGGCGGTGGTCGCGGACGTGGCCGAGGCGTTCCGGTCCCTGGACGAGGAGAAGGGGGAGCTACGGGCCGCCGCCGAGGCGGAGCGGGCCGCCTCCGCGTTCCTGGACCACTACCGACGCTACGCCCGCGTCGCCACGCGGCGCCGGGCCCGGCTGCCCCGCAGCGAGCACGCCCGCTACGAGCAGCTGCACCGCGACCTGTCCCAGGCCCGGACCGAGCGGGAGGACGCCGAGCGGGACCGGGCGGCGGCCGCCGAGCGGA
Source organism: Streptomyces sp. B1866 (assembly GCF_031932565.1). NCBI lineage: Bacteria > Bacillati > Actinomycetota > Actinomycetes > Kitasatosporales > Streptomycetaceae > Streptomyces > Streptomyces sp. B1866. Next base: position 8,462 of record NZ_JAVSCF010000006.1, on the reverse strand, counting down.
TCGCCGAGCTGGAGGAGACCGCCACCCGTCTGACGGCGCAGGAGGCGGCTCTGCGCGAGGGCCCCGAGATGCGCAGCGCCCGGGAGTTGGAGCAGGCGGCGGCCGACGCCCGCCGTACCGCCGGGGAGCTGACCCGCGCCCAGGCCGACCGGGACGAGGCGGCCCAGGCGCACACCCGGGCGCTCGGCCGCCTGGAGACGGCCCGCCGACGCCTCGACGCGGCCGAAAAGCAGGTCGCCGACACGCTCACCCGCGAGCGGGAGGCGGCAGCGGCGGCCCGGCTCGACGGCGAGCTGCGCACCGACGGCGTACCGGAGAGTGAACTGCGGCGGACGGCCGAGGAGTCCGTGGCGCGCCGGCGCCGCACCGTCGAGCACGTGGAGGAGCTGGCGGCCCGCGCCGACGAGGCCGCCGCCGAACGGCGGGCCGCCGCCCGCCGCCTGGACGAGGCCGAGACCGAGGTGGGCCACACCGTGGGGCGACAGGCGGAGGCCGAGGGGCGGGCCGCCGAGGCGGGCCGGGACCTCGTGGCCCGCGTCCGCACCCATCTGGACGCCTGCGAGGAGCTGGCCGTCACCGATCCGGCCGGGCTGCTGGACGCCCTCCAGGACTGGGTGGCGCACTGTCAGGGCCCCTATCCCGCACGGGAACACGCGGCTCGTGCCCACCGCGAACGGGCGGCACGTCTGGCCGACCGGACGGCCGCCCTCGGGCAGGAACTCGCCGGACTCCGGGCCCGGCGCGCCGAGACCGAACGGGAACTGGGCGAGCTGGCGGCGGGCGGCCAGCGCGGTCCCACGGCACCGCACACCCGTACGCCCGGCGTCCGCGACCAGGCGCCGGGGGCGCCGCTGTGGCGGCTGGTCGACTTCCGCGAGCAGACGCCCGCCGCCGAACGGGCCGGCCTGGAGGCCGCGTTGGAGGCATCGGGTCTGCTGGACGCCTGGGTGCGCCCGGACGGCACCGCCGTGCGGGCGGACGGGCACGACGTTCTGCTGGCGCCGGGTGGCCCCGTGAGCGGGCCCACACTCGCCGACGTGCTGCGGCCCGCCGTCGACCACGGCGACGCCCGGGCCCTGTCGGTGGGCGAGGAGACCGTCTCCCGGCTGCTGGCGGCCGTGGGTCTCGGCTCCGGCGGCCGCGGTGACACCTGGGTGGCGGCCGACGGCCGCTTCCGCGTCGGCGCGCTGACCGGCAGCTGGTCGAAACCGGCGGCCGTGTACGTCGGCGAGGGCGCCCGCGAGGAGGCGCGCCGGGCCCGGATCGCCGCCCTGCGTGACGAACTCGGTGCTTTGGCGGGCGAGTGGGACCGGCTCGACGCCGAGCGCGCCGACGTGGACCGGCGCCGGGGCACCCTGGATACCGAGCTGGCCGCCCTGCCCGACGACGAGGCCCCGCGGCAGGCGCACGCGCTCGCTGCCGCCGCTGCCGACGCCGCCCACCGGGCCCGTGCCCGCCGCGACGAGCAATCGGCCGAACTGGCGGCCGTGTCCGGGCGGGCAGCCGAGGCCGCCACCGAACTCGCCGAGACCACGGCGGCGGTGAACCTGCCCGCGGACCGGGGCGGCCTGGCCGCCGTCCGCCAGGCCCTGGCCGACTACGGTGCCGTCCTCGCCGCCCTGTGGCCCGCCCTGCGGGAACGCGCCGACGCGGCGCGCGCCCTGGCCGACGAGCGGACCGAGACCGGGCGGGCCGACTCCCGAGTGGCCGAACTGGTCCTGCGTACCGAGGAATCGGCGCGTCTGGCCGCCGCGGCAGACGAACGTCACACCACCCTGCGGTCCACCGTCGGCGCCGCCGTCGCGGAGCTTCAGCGGCTCCTCACCGAGACCGCCGACGCGCTGGCGGCCTGCGAGGGCGGCCAGCGGCGGGCCCGCGAGGACCACACGGCCGCCGACCGGCGCGCCCACCTCGCCCAGGGGCACATCGAACGCCTGGAGGTGGACGTCCGTGAGGCGACCGCGGCCCGCGCCGAGGCCATCGCCGCCCTTCAGCGTTTCGCGGGCACCGGTCTGCTGTCCGTCGCCCTGCCCGAGGTCGCCGTACCCCCGCTCGACGCCGGGCCCTGGGCCGCCACCCCGGCCGTCGCCCTCGCCCGCTCCATCGAGGCCGAACTGTCCGGAGCCGATGATTCGGAGGGGGCCTGGGAGCGGGTGCAGAAGCGGCTCAGCGAGGAGTACAAGAAGCTCCAGGACGCCCTCTCACGCGGCGGCCACAGCGCCTCCGCCCGGATGGCCGAGGACGGCATGGTCGTCGAGATCGTCTACCAGGGCCGTCAGCGGGCCGTCCCCGAACTCGCCGAGGCCCTCGCCGCGGAGGTCGCCGAGCTGACCCGCATCCTGTCCGCGCACGAACGCGAGGTCCTCGAAACGCACCTGGTCACCGAGGTCGCCGGCACCTTGCAGGAGCTGATCGGCGCCGCCGAGCGCCAGGTGCGGGCCATGAACGCCGAACTGGAGGAGCGGCCCACCTCCACCGGTATGAGGCTGCGCCTGGTCTGGCGTCCCTCGCGCAGGGCCCCGGCGGGCCTCGCCCAGGCCCGCGAGCGGCTGCGCCAGTCCGCCGACGCCTGGACGGCCGAGGACCGGGCCGCGGTCGGCGGGTTCCTTCAGGCCGAGATCGCCCGCCGGCAGGCCGACGACACCGCGGGCAGCTGGCTGGAGGTGCTCACCGCTGCCCTCGACTACCGCGCCTGGCACGAGTTCGGCATCGAACGCCACCAGCACGGCAAGTGGGTCCCCGCCACCGGGCCCGCCTCCGGCGGCGAGCGCGTCCTGGCCGTGAGCGTGCCGTTGTTCGCGGCGGCCTCCTCGCACTACGCCACGGCCGCGTCGCACGCCCCGCGTCTGGTCACCCTGGACGAGGCCTTCGCCGGGGTCGACGACGACTCCCGCGCCAAGTGCCTCGGCCTGCTGCACGCCTTCGACCTGGATGTGGCGATGACCTCCGAACGCGAATGGGCCTGCTACCCGCAGGTCCCCGGCATCGCCATCGCCCAGCTCTCCCGCGTCGACGAGATCCCGGCGGTCCTGGTGACCCGATGGGAATGGGACGGGGCCGAACGGGTGCGGGGCACGGACCCGGGCCATGGGCTCGGGTCCCTCGCCGCGCAGGCCACCGCTTCCACCACCGCGGGCGAGGACGCCCTGTGGCCGTGAACGACGGGCAGCCTCCGGCGCCCGTCGACCGCGACCGCCTGGCCCGCCTGCTCGGCGGCCCGGACCTCGCCTGGCTGGTCGACCGCGTACGCCGCCGCATGGCACGGGAGGAGCCCCTGACCGGACCGGTCACCCTGGCCGACCCCACCCCCGCGCAGCGCGCCGCCGCCGAACGGCTGCTGGGCCGTGTCCCCGGCGCAGGACGTGGGCTGAGCGTTCGCCTTGAGGCCGTGGAAGCCGTCCTGCGCCGCTCCGGCGTCAGCCCCGACGGCCTGGGCGCCGCCGTCGTCGCCCTCACCGGACCCGTCACTCGGCCGGCCGACGTACGCGAGCGGGAGGAGCGCGCCTGGCGGGAGGCGTACACGCCGCTCGGTGAACTCGTCCGCACGCACCGGCCCCGGCTGGACGACTGGGCGGAGAGAGTCGTCGCGGAGGGCCTCGTACGCCGGCTCGCCCGCACCCCGCAGGTGGCGAAGAACCTGCTGGACAGCACCGTCCAGGCGCTGCGCCGGCTGCCGGCCGATCCCGCGGTGTCCCTGCCCGTCTTCTCAGGCGCCACCTTCGGCGACGCTCACGCCCTCGACGACGGCACCCCGCTCGCCACCCTCGTCCTGTCCGGCGTCCGCGCGCTCACCGGCTTCCCGGACGGCAGCGGAGCCGAGTGGCGCCGCGAGGCATGGGCCTCGGCCGGGCTCCTCAGGGACGCCCTGTCCGCCACGGTCCTGACCCTGGGCCTGCCCGGCACCCCCGCCCTCGACTGGTCGGCCGGTGAGGGCGAACCCGCGGTCCTGACGCTACGGCAGCTCACCCGGCACCCGCCGCGCACGGCACTTCCCGTCGTCCGCGTCTGCGAGAACCCGGCCGTCCTGGCCACCGCGGCCGACACCCTGGGCGCCGGCTGCCCGCCGCTGGTCTGCCTCCAGGGCCAGCCCTCGGCCGCCGCCCTCACCCTGCTGCGCCACCTGCACGCCCAGGGAACCACGCTGCGCTATCACGGCGACTTCGACTGGGGCGGCCTGCGCATCGCCTCCGCCCTGCTGCGCCGCGTCCCCTGGCACCCCTGGCGCTACCGCGCCACCGACTACCGCACCGCGGTCGCCGCCACCCCCCTGGCCCCGCCCCTGACCGGCACGCCGACCACCGCCGCGTGGGATCCGGACCTGCCCGCCGCCCTCACGGAACTCGGCGTACGCATCGAGGAGGAGACAGTACTCGACGGCCTGCTGGCCGATCTCGGCCAGTGAGCGGGGCGGCTACGGCGCCGTAGCCTTGCGGAACCCGTCGGCGACGCCGCCGCGGCGGCCGCCGGCCCGAGCCCCGACGGGCCGCTGGACGCCGGGCAGGTCCTGCTGATGACCAGTTACGGCCGGGCGGCGTCCGGAAGCGCCTCCGCCAGCCGCCGCAGCAGCGGCGCGAGCCGTGCCTGGTCCACCGGCAGCAGCCGCTCCAGGTCGGACAGGGCGCGCAGCACCTCCCTGACCTGCCACGGTGTGGGGGCGGCGGTCAGGAAGGCGGCGAGCTGGTCTGCCGCCCGATCCCAGTCGGGCAGCGCGCAGTAGACCACCAGGAGGGCGCCCCGGGCCACCGCCGCGTCCGGGCCGTCGGCCGCGCCCTGCGCCGTCAGCAGCTCCACCGACCGCTCCCAGTGCTCCCGCTCCTCGCCCGAGCCCGCGAGCCGTTCGATGACCGCGAGGCCCGCGTACACCCTGCCGTCCTCCGGGGTCAGGCGGACGGCGTGGGCGTAGTCGGCGCGCGCCTCGTCGTACCGGCCCAGGGCCCGGAGCGTCCAGCCCCGCCCTGCCCGGGCCCACGCGCTGTCCGGGGTGCGCTCCAGGGCGCGGTCGAAGTCGGCGAGCGCGTCCTCGTGGCGGCCGAGGCGGTCGTGGACGTACGCGCGGCAGGTGGCGGCCCAGGTGTAGCCGGGGTTGAGGGCCAGCGCGCGGTCCAGGTCGGCCAGGGCCGCCTCGTCGTCGCCCAGCAGGTGGCGCAGCCGGCCCCGGTTGGCCAGCGCCCACACGTAGTCCGGTTCGAGCGTGATGGCCCGGTCGAGGTCGGCGAGGGCCTCGTCGTAGCGGCCCGTGTCCTGGTACGTCCGGCCGCGGCTGGCGTAGGCCCACGCGTACGTCGGGCGGCGCTCGACGGCGCGGCCGAAATCGGCCAGCGCCTCGGCGTACCGGCCCCGCACGCGGTGCACCTCGGCGCGGCTGGCCAGCGCCCAGGCGTAGCCGGGGTCGAGCCGCAGGGCCTGGTCGAGGTCGGCCAGGGCCTCGTCGTAGCGGCGCGTGTCGTGGTACGTCCGGCCGCGGCTGGCGTCGGCCCACGCGTACGTCGGGCGGCGCTCGACGGCGCGGCCGAAATCGGCCAGCGCCTCGGCGTACCGGCCCCGCACGCGGTGCACCTCGGCGCGGCTGGCCAGCGCCCAGGCGTAACCGGGGTCGAGCCGCAGGGCCCGGTCGAGGTCGGCCAGGGCCTCGTCGTACCGGCGCAGGTCGCGGTAGGTCCAACCACGGCTGGCCACGGCCGACGCGTGGTCCGGGTCGAGGCGTACGGCGCGGTCGAGGTCGGCCAGGGCCTCCTCGTGGCGGCCGGTGAAGCTGTACGTCAGGCCCCGTGCGTAGTACGCCCGCTGGTGGTCGGGGTCCAGGGCCAGCGCGGCGGCGTAGTCGGCCAGGGCCTCGTCGTACCGGTCGGCCCAGTGGTGGTCGCGACCGCGCAGGGTGTGGGCCTGGGCCCGGCCGGGCGGGTCCAGGTCGGCGCGGGTGAGCAGCAGGGTCAGGAACGTGCCGTCGCCGTCCTCCGTCGCGGCCGAAAGGCGCCGCGCCCAGTCGGCGAGGTCGGCGCTGCCGGAGTCCTCGGCGGCCTGGGCCAGGTTCCGTATCCAGCGTTCCAGGGTGGCCGGGCCGTGCCCGTACGCGTCCAGCAGCTCGCGCAGCGCCGCGGGCAGCGCTCGGCGGGGGTGGGCGCACAGGCGGTGGTAGGTCTCGCACAGCCGGTGCTCGCGCCAGGCGGCGTCCTCCCAGAGCCCGCTGGAGGACCAGTGCCCGCCGGAGGACGCGTGCATGCCGGAGGTCGAGCGCCTGCCGGAGCTCGCGTCCCCGCCGAAGTACGTGTGCCCGTCCGCGGGCGCCGTGGGCTCCAGCGCCGCCCGCCAGCGCGCGAACGCCTCGGCCAGCCGCGTGTGGTCCTCCGTCCACCGGGTGGGCGACTGGGCGCGCCGCACGCGCAGCATCGCCGCGCGCACCACCTCGTGGTAGCGGCCGCGCCCCGCCTGGTCGGTGACGAACGGCAGGCCGCGCAGCCAGCGGCAGTCCGAGCCCTCCGCCACCGGCCCGGGCACGGCGGCGCGGAAGACGTCGTCGTCCACGTGCAGCGGCAGCGCGCAGGCGAGCGCGGCCTCGCGCCGCCGGGGGTCGGTCTCCCACTTCAGGAACCGCTCCACGGCCGTGCCGGACGGGTCGCCGACCGCGTCCGGGTCCTCCGGGCGGGCCTGGGCGAGGGTGTCCAGCAGCACCGGCAGCCGCCCGGACAGCCGCAGCACCACCTCCACCACCCGCTCGTCGGTCACCCCGCGCGAGGCCAGCAGCGTCCGCGCCTCCTCCTCGGTGAACACCTCCAGCGGCACCTCGGCGACCAGGCCCAGCCAGTCGCCCCAGGCCCGGGCGTCGAGCCGGCCCTGGCCGGAGAGCACCGCCTGCACGTTCACCGGCACCGGGCCGTACGTCTCGGCGACCATCAGGTCGCGCAGCCACGTGTCGAGCAGCGGCCCGGAGCGCTCGTAGGTGTCGAAGCACAGCACCACCCACGGCCGCCGCTCCGCCACCTCCCGCAGGTCCGCCACGAACTTCGGGGTGAGCGCGCGCACCGGGGACAGCACCAGTTCGGCGTCCTCGTGGCCGCGCAGCCGGGCGCTCACCGCCTCGCGCAGCCGGTCGGCGCCCGCGGCGACCTGGCGCGGGTCCACCGCGCCGGCCAGCGCGCCGACGCCGGGCAGCAGGCTCGCGGCCACCAGTCCGGCGTGGGCCGCCACCGTGCCGGCCGTCGTCGGGCCCGGGCCGGCCGGGCCGGGCCCCTCGGCCCGCGGTACGACGGCGGTCTCGGCCTCGTGCCGCCGCTGCCGGTAGGACGCCAGCAGCTTCTCGAAGCCCTTCAGCGGGCAGCCCTGCCGCGCGAACCGGTCGCCGACCGCCTCCATCGCCTCCACGGGACTGTGCACCTCGTCGCCCACCAGCGCCGTGACCGCCCCGCCCTCGCGCGCCGCCGCCTCCCACTGCCGCACCAGCGACGACTTGCCGACCCCGGCGTTGCCGTGCACGTGGAAGAGGAACTGGTAGGCGGGGTCGTCGGGATGCCGGGCGAGGTTGTCGGCGAACACCGCCAGCTCGCGGCGCCGGCCGACGAACCCGCCGCGCAGCCGCCGCTGGATCAGCTCCCGCCGTGACAACCGCTCAGCGGCCATGCGCCCCGCCCCTCCCGTGACCCTCCGACGCGGACTTCCGCACCCGCCCCCGGCGGACATGATGCCCCGTCGGCCGGGCGCCGGTCAGGCCGGGCGGTAGACCTGCGCGGACTGGTACAGGTCCCACACGGCGCTGCCGAAGGGCGGGCTGTAGGCCGTCCTCGGGTCGGTGACCCGGTCGATCGTGGAGAAGACGCCGGAGGCGTAGCCGATGCCGGTGGCGTCGCTGTAGTCCAGCAGCCACGGCCCGCCGCTCACGCCGCGGGTCAGGCCGCACGGCAGCCGCATGCGCCCGTCCGCGCGTGTCGCGTCCCCTCGGCAGTAGTACTGCCAGGTCCCGTCGTACGGGCCCTCGCTCGGGTATCCGATGGCGATGACGTCGGGGAGGCGGCCGGCGGAGTCGGAGGTGGATATGCCCTCGCCGCCGACCGTGGCGACGAGGGTGCGGTCGTTGTCCCAGACGTTGACCATGCCGACGTCGTAGTGGAAGTCGCCGTGGTCGGTCCAGCCCCGGAAGGTGCGCAGCCGCGCCGCCGCCCAGCTGCCGAACGGGCGCTTCCCGTGGTCGTAGTAGGGCACGAAGGTGAAGTTCCGCACCCAGCCGCCGTCGTAGACGCAGTGGCCCGCGGTGAGGACCACGTTGCCGGACTCGCTGTTGAGGGCCGAGCCGGAGCAGACGTAGTCGCCGTCGCTCTTGGTCAGGAACACCTTGCCGACCATGGGGGAGGCGTTGACGGCGACCCGTGCGGCGGACCCGGCGGCCGGCGCCCGGCCGGCCACGGACCGCGAGCCCGGTACGGGTACGCGCGCGGGCGGCGCGGCGGGGCGCCGAGTCCCGCCGGGGGCGG